>JBDSZM010000142.1:0-3558 GCA_039925165.1 Burkholderiaceae bacterium | reverse complement strand
ATGGAATCCGGGGTGCGACTGGCCGATCCGGCGCGCTTCGACGTGCGCGGCACGCTCGCTTGCGGCGAGGACGTCGAGATCGACGTCAACTGCGTCTTCGAGGGCGACGTGCAACTCGGCGACCGGGTCCGCATCGGCCCGAACTGCTGCATCCGCAACGCCCGCATCGACGCCGATGTCGAGATCCACGCCTACACCCACATCGACGGCGAGGCGCTCGGCGTCGGCATCGGCGCGGGCTCGCGTATCGGCCCGTTCGCGCGGCTGCGTCCCGGCGCGCAGCTCGCGGCCGACGTCCACATCGGCAACTTCGTCGAGGTCAAAAACTCGACCCTGGCGCGCGGCGCCAAGGCGAATCACCTGGCCTACCTGGGCGACGCGACCGTCGGCGAGCGCGTCAACTACGGCGCCGGCAGCATCACCGCCAACTACGACGGCGCCAACAAGCACCGCACCGTGATCGGCGACGACGTGCACGTCGGCAGCAACTGCGTGCTGGTCGCACCGATGACGGTCGGCGCCGGCGCTACCATCGGCGGCGGCTCGACCGTGACCGGCGGCGCGCCGGCCGGCCAGCTCACCCTGACCCGCGCCCGCCAGGCCACGGTGGCGGGCTGGACCCGCCCAGTCAAGTCGAAGAAGTAGCCGCCACCGGCAGGCCCTGCAGCGTCTCGCGGGCCAGGCACAAGTCGTCCCAGGCACGCGCCTTTTCCTCGAGGTGGCGCAGCAGATAAGCCGGCGCGTAGGTGACGATCAACGGCACCCCGGCGCAGTCGTGCACCCGGCCGCGCAGCCGTCCCAAGGGCTCGGTCGTCTGCAGCAGCCCCTCGACCGCGAAGCGCCCCATCGCGAGCAGGATGCGCGGCCGCACCAGTTCGATCTGACGCTGCAGGTAGGGCGCACAGCGGATCAGTTCGCCCGGCGCCGGGTTGCGGTCGCCGGGCGGGCGGCACTTCACGACATGCGCCAGGCAGACACTGCGCGCCGGATCGACGCCGGCCGCGGCGCGGACCAGGCCGAGCGCCCGCAGCATGTTGTCGAGCAGCCGCCCGGCGTCGCCGGCGAACGGCTCGCCGTCCGCATCCTCGGCCGCGCCGGGGGCCTCACCGACGATCATCCAGTCGGCCCGCAGCGGCGCGCTGCCGAACACCGTGTGGCGTCGCCCGGCCGCCAGCGCACAGGCGGTGCAGCCAGCGACGGCCTCGCGGAGTGCGTCCGGGTCGAGGCGGAAGGCGCTCGACTCGCCGGCCGCTGCCGACGCCGGCAGCGTGACCGGCGCGGGACGCGCTGCGGGCGGTGCGACGCGCCCGGCGACCGCAGCGGTGGCATCGTCCGGGACCGGGGCGGCATCGACGGCCGGATTCCAGACCACGATGCCCATCTCGGCCAGCATCGCCCGTTGCCGTTCAGTCCACGCCATGGATCCGCCCCTCCGCCTCGATCGCCAGGCTCAGCACCGCCGCATCCTCGCGCGCGCCGCCGATCGCCGGGTAGTAGGCGCTGCGCAATCCGACCTCGACGAAACCCATGCGGGCATAGATGGCGCGCGCGCGCTGGTTGCTCAGGCGCACCTCGAGCCACAACGTCGCCGCGCCCGCCTGCCGGCTGACCTCGACCAGATCGGCGAGCAGCCGGCGCGCATGGCCGCGGCCTTGCGCCGCCGGGCCCACCGTGATGTTGAGCAGGTGCATCTCGCCGACTCCGAGCAGGGCGACGTAATAGCCGAGCAGCGTGCGCCGGGCGTCCCACAACCCCTTGCATGGATACGCGGCGGCCAGCGAGTCGATGAAGTTGCCGCGGGTCCATGGGAAGTCGTAGGCCGCGGTCTCGACCGCCATCACCGCGTCGAGCTGCGCGCCGATCAGCGGCAGCAGTTCACCCTCCCCCGCCGGCCCGGCCCAGGCCGGGACGATCCCGCGGCCGACGGCCCTCACGACGCCACCCGGTCGCGCGCCCGGCGCACCGCCTCGCGCTCCGCGGTGGTCTGGGCGACCTTGTCGCGCAGGTACAGCGGCAGGGCCTGCGCGGCATCGACGGCCGCGCCGGCGTGCCAGGCCGCGTCGGCGATCGCCAGCAGCGCGCGCGCTTGCGGCAGCGCCGCGTCGCAGCGCTGCGCCGTGCCCGGAATCAGCGCGTCGACCATGGCGGCCAGCGCATTGCCGGCGACGATCGACGGCGGCTCGGCCGCCCAGCGTTCGTTGAGCGCGGCCGGGCCGATCAGCATCGGCGCCACGCGGGCGCTCCAGCCGCCCGGGCCACCGGTGTAGCGCGCGGCATAGACCTCGTGCATGCGCGCATCCATCGCGACCCAGATGTCGAGTTCGGGGTCGGCAACGCCCTCGACGGCGAGGCCGCGGCGCGCCGACTCAGCCACCACCGCCAGGGTGTCGAGCGCCAGCACCGGCCGGTCGACGCCGAATGCCAGCCCCTGCGCCACCGCGCAGGCGGTGCGCAGCCCCGTGAAGGCGCCGGGTCCGCGGCCGTAGCCGATGGCGTCGAGGTCGCGCAGGCCGATCCCCGCCTCGGCCAGCAGGCGCAGGATCGCCGGGATCAGGCCGGCCGAAGCGCGCGCGCCACCCGGCAGATCGAGTGCCAGGCAGCGACCGTCGACTTGCACGCCGAGGCTCATCTGCTCGGTGGAGGTGTCGAAGGCCAGCAAACGCAGGGTCATCCGGCCAAGTTTATGGCAGCCCCCGCGCGACACCGGGAGCGCATGGAAAGCCGGCGGTCGCGTGCGATCATCGACGGATGGGGTCGCGCTCACTCGCAATTCAGGGGCTCGTTGCGGCCTGCGCGCTGCTGGGCACGACGCTCGCAGCGGCGCGCGATCTGCCGCCCGAGGTGGAGGCCGCGCTCGAGCGTGCCAAGGTGCCGGCGAGCGCGCTGGTCGCGCTGGTGCAGGAAGTCGACGCCGCGCGGCCGCGCCTGGCCTGGCAGCCGCGCGAGCCGGTCAATCCAGCCTCGCTGATGAAGCTGTACACCACCTACGCCGCGCTCGAGATGCTCGGTCCGGCGTGGCGCTGGAGCACCCCGGTATGGCTGCAGGGGCCGGTGCGCGACGGCGTGCTCGACGGCAACCTCGTCATCAAGGGCAGCGGCGATCCGACGCTGGTGATGGAGCGCGTCTGGCTGATGCTGCGCCGGGTCCAGCAGTTCGGCGTGCGCGAGATCCGCGGCGACATCGTGCTCGACCGCAGCGGCTTCACGCTGCCCGAGCATGACCCCGCGGCCTTCGATGCCGAGCCGCTGCGCCCGCACAACGTCGGAGCCGACGCGCTGCTGCTGAACTTCAAGTCGGTGACGCTGACCTTCGTGCCCGATGCGCCTCGCGGCGTCGCCCAAGTGAGCAGCGATCCGCCGCTCGCCGGCACCGTGGTCGACGCCAGCGTGCCGCTGCTGTCGGGCGGTTGCGACGACTGGCACGCCGCGCTGCGGGTCGAGTTCACCGACCCGGCCCGGCTGCGGGTGTCGGGCGGCTACCCGGTCGCCTGCGGCGAGAAGACCTGGCCGCTGGCCCATCCCGATCCGCGCGGCTACAGCGCGCGCGCCCTCGCCGGA
>JBDSZM010000141.1:0-2501 GCA_039925165.1 Burkholderiaceae bacterium | reverse complement strand
ATGCGCTGGCGGAACAGCTCGGCGAGCTGCACGTACATCGGCGCCTGCGCGCTGTCGAGGATCATGCGATGCGCGCCGCCGGCCGGCCGGTGGTGTCCTCGAGGATGAGCGCCGCGCCCTTCTCGCCGATCATGATCGCGGCGGCATTGGTATTGGTCGACACGACGCGCGGCATCACCGACGCATCGACGACGCGCAAGCCGTCGATGCCGCGCACGCGCAGCCGCTCGTCGACCACCGAGCCGGCGTCGCTGCCCATGCGGCAGGTGCTGGTCGGATGGAACACGGTGCCGCCGCGCGTGCGCGCGTAGGCTTCGAGCGCGGCCGGCTCGGCGACGTCGCGGCCCGGCAGGTATTCCTCGCCGGTGACCAGCTCGCGGAACGCCGGCTGGGCATAGATCTCGCGCAGCATGCGCAGCCCGGCGACCAGCACCTTGGCATCGAGCGGCTCGGTCAGGTAGCCGGCGCGGATGCGCGGCAGCGCGAGCGGATCGGCGCTCGCGAGCTCGACGCTGCCGGTCGACTCGGGCCGGCACTGCGCCGCCGAGGCCGAGAAGCCCGAGAAGCGGTGCAGCGGATCGCCCGGCTTGTCGACCGACAGCGGCATCACGTTGAAGAGCACGTCGGCACGGCCGCCGATCGCGTGCTCGGTCGCCACCAGCCCGCCGACCTGGCCGGCGCCGACCGTGAGCGGGCCGCGCTGGCCGAACAGCCACTGCGCGCCCATCTGCGCCAGCTTCAGCGGGTTGCGCACGTCGTCGTTGAGCGAGCGCCGCTGCTTGAGCTTGACGATGACGCGCGCCTGGTAGTGGTCCTGCAGGTTGCGGCCGACCTCGGGCGCGTCGACCGCGACCGCGATGCCGTGGCGGCGCAGCAGCTCGGCCGGCCCGATGCCCGAGAGCTGCAGCAGGTGCGGCGACTGCAGCGCGCCCGCCGCCAACACCACCTCGCGGTCGGCGCGCGCACGGTGGGCAGCGCCCCAGGCCGAGAACTCGATGCCGGTGGCACGGCCGGCCTCGATCACGATGCGCGTCACCTGCGCGCCGGTCGCCACCGTCAGGTTGGGCCGCGTGCGCGCCGGCGCCAGGAAGGCGGTCGCGGCGTCGCAACGCCAGTGTCCGCGCAAGGTGAGCTGATAGCGGCCGAGGCCGTCGCCGTGCGCACCGTTGAAGTCGTCGGTCAGCCGGTGGCCGGCCTGCGCACCGGCGGCGAGCCAGGCCTCGCAGTACGGGTGGTCGTTTCGCAGGTCGCTCACGCCGAGCTCGCCGCTGGCGCCGTGGTACTCGCTCGCGCCACCTTCGTAGGCCTCGGAGCGCTTGAAATACGGCAGCACGTCGCGGTAGCCCCAGCCGCACGCGCCGTGGCCGGTCGCCCAGTCGTCGAAGTCGGCCGGCTGGCCGCGGATATAGAGCAGGCCGTTGATCACGCTCGAGCCGCCGAGCGCCTTGCCGCGCGGCCAGGCGACCGCGCGATCGCCGGTGGCAGCCTCGGGCTCGAGCGGAAACTGCCAGGTGACCCGTGGGTTGTAGATCGAGCGGAAATAGCCGACCGGCAGCTTCAGCCAGAAGTTGCGCGCATCGCGCCCGGCCTCGACCAGCAGCACCCGGCAGGCCGGGTCGACGGACAGTCGGTTGGCCAGCACGCAGCCGGCCGACCCACCGCCGACGACGATGACGTCGTAGCCGGCCGCCGTCTTCACCGCATGCCCGCGTGCATGGCCATGACGCCGGATCCGGCGCGGCTCAGGCCTTGACGGTCTGGGTATAGAGCGTCGGGTCGAAATACTTCGACGCCGGCACCGGGCTCGCGATGTTGCCGGCCACCGCGAAGAAGTCGGTCACCTGCTGCAGCCACTTGGTGGCGGTACCGTCGACATACAGCTTGCGCCACTCGGCCGAGGTGTAGTACTTCGAGAACTTCATCGATTCGCGGAAGTCGGCCAGCGGCACGTCCTTGTACTGGGTCTTCTGCAGCGTCTCGGCGGAGGCGTCGAAGTTGGCCAGCATGGCGTCGTTGACCTCGGCCCAGGCCGCGATGAGCGAGGCGAGGACCGGTTTGTTGGCGTCGTAGTAGTCGTTGCGCGCGGCCCAGCCACCCATGATCGCGGCCTCGGGGAAGAACGCCGAGGCGTCGACGATCTTGCGAGCGTTCGGCACCTTCTGCTTGACCGTCACGTCGAACGGCACCCACAGCGCGACCGCCGGCACCGCGCCCGAGACGAACGAGGTCACGGCCTCGGCCATGCGCTGGTTGACGAGCTGCACGTCCTTGGCCGGGTCGAGCTTGGCCGAGCGCAGCGCGCGGTCCAGAAAGACATGCGCGGTGGTGCCGGTGGTGGTCGAGATCTGCTTGCCTTTGAGGTCGGCAATCGACTTGATCGAGTCGTCGCGCACCCACAGTTGCGCGGTCGCGTACTCGATGTTGTTGAGCAGGAAGACCTTGCCCTGTCCGCGCGCCGGGAAGTTCGAGACCACCGCGCCGGTCGAGAGCACGTCCAGGCT
>JBDSZM010000140.1:0-4074 GCA_039925165.1 Burkholderiaceae bacterium | reverse complement strand
CCATGACGGAAGCGAACGAATGGCTGACGGTCGAGTCGCTCGATCTCGACGCGCAGGGCGTGGCCCACGATGCGACCGGCAAGGTGGTCTTTATCGAAGGCGCCTTGCCGGGAGAGCGGGTCCAGGTGCAGGTGACGCGGCGCAAGAACCAGTGGGAGCAGGCGACCCTGGCGCGGCTCGGACGCGAGAGTTCGCAGCGGGTGGTGCCGCAGTGCCGCCACTTCGGCAACTGCGGTGGCTGCAAGATGCAGCACCTGCATGTCGGCGCGCAGATCGCCACCAAGCAGCGCGCGCTCGAGGATGCGCTGTGGCACCTGGGCAAGGTGCGGCCCGAGCGCGTGCTGCGCCCGATCGAAGGACCGGCCTGGGGCTACCGTACCCGGGCCCGGCTGTCGGTCCGCTTCGTCGCCAAGAAGGGCAAGGTGCTGGTCGGTTTTCACGAGCGCAAGTCGAGCTTCGTGGCCGACATGGACAGCTGCGAGGTGCTGCCGCGCCATGTCAGCGACCTGCTGCTGCCGCTGCGCGAGCTGGTGGCTGGCATGGACCAGCGCGACCGGCTGCCGCAGATCGAGCTGGCGGTGGGCGAGGGCGTGACCGCACTGGTGCTGCGCCACCTCGAGCCGCTGTCGGCGCCCGACCTCGAGCGGCTGCGCGGCTTCGCTGCGGCGCACCGCGTGCAGTGGTGGCTCCAGCCCAAGGGGCCGGACACGGTCGCGCGGCTCGACCACGTCGGACCGGACCTGAGCTACCGCCTGCCCGAGTTCGGCGTCACGATGCCGTTCCGGCCGACCGACTTCACGCAGGTCAACCACGCGATCAACCAAGTGCTGGTGGGCCGCGCGCTGCGCCTGCTCGACGTGCGTCCTGACGAGCGCGTCATCGACTGGTTTTGCGGCCTCGGCAACTTCACGTTGCCGATCGCCACCCAGGCGCGCGCGGTCGTCGGCGTCGAGGGCAGCGCGACGCTGGTCGAGCGGGCGCGGGCCAACGCGCAGCACAACGGCCTGTCGGAGCGCGCGAGCTTTGCGGTCGCCAACCTGTTCGAGATCACACCCGCCGACCTGGCGGCACACGGCCACGCCGACAAGTGGCTGGTCGACCCGCCGCGCGAGGGCGCCTTTGCGCTCGTCGAGGCGCTCGTCGATGCCCGCGCCGATCCGGCCGCCTCGCCGGATGTGCACGCGCCGCGGCGCATCGTCTACGTGAGCTGTAACCCGGCCACCCTGGCGCGCGATGCCGGGCTGCTGGTGCATCAGGCCGGTTATGTCTGCAGCGCGGCCGGCGCGGTCAACATGTTCCCGCACACGGCGCACGTCGAGAGCATCGCCGTCTTCGACCGAGCCGACTGAACGCCAAAAGAAAAGGGGGCCCGAAGGCCCCCCGGCTGTCCGTCCGGGGCGGAGCCGTCAGTCGCGCGAGCCGCCGGCGATGCCGAGGATGGCGAGCAGCGACTGGAACACGTTGTACAGGCTCAGGTAGACGCCAAGCGTGGCGCTGATGTAGTTCGTCTCCAGGCCGTCCTGCACCCGTTTCAGGTCGTACAGGATGAAGGCCGAGAAGATGCCGATCGCAATTACCGACAGCGTGATCATCAGTGCGCTCGACTGCAGGAAGATGTTCGCGATGCCGGCCACCAGCAGCATGATCGCGCCGATCATCAGCCACTTGCCCATCGACGTGAGGTCGCGCTTGATCACCGACGAGGCGGTCGCCATGCCCAGGAAGATGAGCCCGGTGCCGGCGAATGCCGTCATGATGAGCCCGGCGCCGTTGGCAAGGCCCAGCACCATGCCGATGAGGCGCGACAGCATCAAGCCCATGAAGAAGGTGAAGCCGAGCAGCACCGGCACGCCGGCCGCCGAATTCTTGAACTTCTCGATCGCGAAGATGAAGCCGAAGGCGCCGACCAGAAAGACGATGGCGCTCATGCCCGGCCCCATGCCGCGCAGGATGCCACTGGTGACACCGATCCAGGCGCCCAGCACGGTCGGGATCATCGACAGCGCGAGCAACCAATACGTGTTGCGCAGCACCCGGTTGCGCTGGTCGACCGAAACGGCCCCGTCGCCATACCCGGCGTAGGCCGTTTGCAGGTTCTGATTCATATAGCCTCCAAAGTTGCAATGAAGCGTAGCCAACGCAGTCTCTGACCCGCGCACCGGATTCTAGTTCCGGGTCCCGGCTTGTCGCAGCGCAAGATCGTCACACCGGCCGGGTCCGCGGCGTCGACCCGAGGGCTGCGGCGGTGCCCCGCCAGACGGACGCGGGTGCGTGCTCGTTTATACTTGCGCGGTTTATCTGCCCCTCTGACGCGCCTCCCGAAACCTGCACCTCTCATGGTGATTTCGACCGGTTTCAGGCCTTTCGAGCCCTTCTCGAAACCGCCGTTCGGGCGCACAAGCATCCTGGAGATCCCGTGCCGTCGCAACTGCTGTTTCCACACGCCCAGGCGATCCTGGCGCTCGCAGACGGGACGGTAATCGAAGGCACGTCGATCGGCGCGGTGGGTGCGACCGTGGGGGAGGTGGTGTTCAACACCGCGCTCACCGGTTATCAGGAGATCCTGACCGACCCGAGTTACTGCCGGCAGATCGTCACCCTGACCTACCCGCACATCGGCAACTACGGCGTCAGCGACGAGGACGCTGAATCGAGCAAGGTGCATGCGGCCGGCCTGGTGGTCAAGAACCTGCCGGTGCTCGAATCGAATTTCCGCATGACCACGACGCTGCGCAAGTACCTGCAGCGCGCGGGCACGGTCGCCATCGCCAACATCGACACCCGGCGCCTGACGCGCCTGCTGCGCAGCGGCGGGGCGCAGAACGGTTGCCTCCTGGCGCTCGCGCTGGGCGAGGCCATCAGGCCGGACCACGCCGCGTCGGCGCTCGCGCAGGCCCGGGCGGCGCCGTCGATGGCCGGGCTCGACCTGGCAAAGGTCGTCAGCACACCCACGCCGTACGAGTGGACGCAGACCGAGTGGCAGCTCGGCAGCGGCTACGGCGTCCTTGCCAAGCCGCGGCACCATGTGGTGGCCTTCGATTTCGGCGTCAAGCAAAACATCCTGCGCATGCTGGCGAGCCGCGGCTGCCGAGTCACCGTGATGCCGGCGCAGACCCCCGCCACGCAGGCCCTGGCGCTGAAGCCCGACGGCATCTTCCTCGCCAACGGGCCAGGCGATCCGCAGCCCTGCGATTACGCCATCGCGGCGACCCACGAGCTGGTCGAGAGCGGCATCCCGACCTTCGGCATCTGCCTCGGCCACCAGATCATGGCGCTGGCCGCCGGCGCCCGAACCTACAAGATGAAGTTCGGCCACCATGGTGCGAACCACCCGGTGAAAGAACTCGAGTCCGGCCGGGTCAGCATCACCAGCCAGAACCACGGCTTCGCGGTCGATCCCGAGTCGCTGCCGGCCAACCTGCGGCCGACGCACGTCTCGCTCTTCGATGGCACGCTGCAGGGTCTGGCACGCACCGACAAGCCGGCGTTCTGCTTCCAGGGCCACCCCGAAGCCTCGCCCGGCCCGCACGATATCGCCTACCTGTTCGACCGCTTCACCGCGCTAATGGACACGCATCGGAAAAGTCACTGACATGCCCAAGCGCAGCGACCTGCATTCCATCCTCATCATCGGCGCCGGGCCGATCATCATTGGTCAGGCCTGTGAGTTCGACTATTCGGGCGCGCAGGCCTGCAAGGCGTTGCGCGAGGAGGGCTTTCGGGTCGTGCTCGTGAACAGCAACCCGGCGACGATCATGACCGACCCGGAGATGGCCGATGCGACCTACATCGAGCCCATCACCTGGCAGGTGGTCGAGAAGATCATCGCCAAGGAGCGCGCCGCGCACCCGCACCAGCAGATGGCCGTGCTGCCGACGATGGGCGGCCAGACCGCGCTCAATTGCGCGCTCGACCTGCACAAGCACGGCGTGCTCGCGAAGTACGGGGTCGAGATGATCGGCGCCAACGAACGCGCGATCGAGAAGGCCGAGGACCGCCTCAAGTTCAAGGATGCGATGACCGGCATCGGCCTGCACTCGGCACGCAGCGGCATCGCGCACTCGATGGACGAGG
>JBDSZM010000139.1:0-14824 GCA_039925165.1 Burkholderiaceae bacterium | reverse complement strand
AGCGCACCTACAAGGCCTATCGCGACATGTTGTCGTCGAAGCGCTGGCAAACACTCGCCGCTGCCGGCGCCCATCCGCAGCGGCTGCTCTGGGCGAGCACCGGAACGAAGGACCCCGACGCGCCCGACACGCTCTATGTCGAGGCGCTCGCTGCGCCCGACACGGTCGACACGATCCCCGACAAGACCCTGAAGGCATTCGCCGAACACGGCAAGGTCGGCGCACCGATGGCGCCGGACGGCGGCGACGCCGAGCCAGTGATCGCTGAGTTTCGGCGCCAGGGAATCGACGACGACGCGCTCGCCGCGCGCCTGCAGCGTGACGGTGCCGACGCCTTTTCGAAGTCATGGGCCGGATTGCTGGCGGGCATCAGGGACAAGGCCTCGACGCTGACCGGAGCAGCGGTCAAGTGAGCTCGCTCGGCAGCCGGCCGGCCTGGCAGGCGCTCGTCGCGCACCACGCCGAGATCGGCCCGCGCCACCTGCGCGAGCTTTTCGCGAGCGACGCCGGTCGCGGCGATCGGCTCGGGATCGACGCCGCGGGCCTCTACCTCGACTATTCGAAGAACCGTGTCACCGACGAGACCTTGAAGCTGCTGGCCACACTGGCCGCCGAGTGCGGCCTGCGCGAGCGGACCGCGGCGCTGTTTCGCGGCGAGGCGATCAACACGACCGAACATCGCTCGGTGCTGCACGTCGCCTTGCGGGCGCCGAAGGGCGCGAGCCTCATGGTCGACGGCACCGACGTCGTCGCCGAAGTGCATGCCGTCCTCGACCGGATGGTCGGGTTCGCCGACGCGGTGCGCGGCGGCCGCTGGCTCGGCCACACCGGCAAGCGGATCCGCAACGTCGTCAGCATCGGCATCGGCGGCTCCGATCTCGGCCCGGTCATGGCCTACGAAGCGCTGCGCTTCTACAGCGAACGCGCCCTGACCCTGCGCTTCGTCTCCAATGTCGATGCGACCGATTTCGTCGAGGCGACGCGCGATCTCGACGCCGCCGAGACGCTCTTCATCGTCTGCTCGAAGACCTTCACGACCGAGGAGACGCTGACCAACGCCAATGCCGCGCGCGCCTGGAGCATCGGCCAGCTCGGCGCCGAGACAGCGGTCGCGAAACACTTCGTCGCCGTCTCCACCAACGAGGCCGGGGTGACGAAATTCGGCATCGCGATCGAGTACATGTTCGGCTTCTGGGACTGGGTGGGCGGCCGCTATTCGATGGATTCGGCGATCGGGCTGTCGACCCTGATCGCAATCGGGCCCGAGCATTTCAAGGCGATGCTGGCCGGCTTTCACGCGATGGACGAGCATTTTCGCAATGCCCCGGTCGAGCGGAGCATGCCGGCGCTGCTCGGGTTGATCGCGATCTGGAACAACAATTTCCTCGGTGCCGAGACGCACGCCGTGCTGCCGTACGCGCAGTACCTGAAGCGCCTGCCCGCGTATCTGCAGCAGCTCGCGATGGAGAGCAACGGCAAGCACATCACTCTGGATGGCGCGCACGTCGACGTCGAGACCGCGCCGATCCTCTGGGGCGAGCCGGGCACCAACGGGCAGCATTCGTTCTACCAGCTGATCCATCAGGGCACGCGGATCGTGCCCTGCGATTTCATCGGCTTCGCCCAGCCCCTCAACCCGCTCGGGCGTCAGCACGACCTCCTGATGTCGAACCTGTTCGCGCAGACCGAGGCGCTCGCCTTCGGCAAGACCGCCGCCGAGGTTGCGGCCGAAGGGACACCGCCCGAGCTGATTCCGCACCGCGTCTTCGAGGGCAACCGGCCGACCAATACCCTGCTCGCCGAGCGCCTCACGCCGGCGACCCTGGGCGCGCTGATCGCCCTGTACGAGCACAGCGTTTTCACGCAGGGCGTCATCTGGAATATCGATTCGTTCGATCAGTGGGGCGTCGAACTCGGCAAGGTGCTGGCGCAGCGGACGGTGTCCGAGCTCGAGAGCGGCGGCGAACCACAGCTCGCGCACGACAGCTCGACCAATGCCTTGATCCGCCGCTACCGCCGACTCCGCGACGCTCGCACGACACGCTGACGACCCTGACATGAGCACCCGAATCAGCCCCCTGGCCGGCAAGCCCGCGCCGATCTCCTTGCTCGTCGATGTGGCCAAGCTCGTCACGGCGTACTACACCGGGCGGCCCGATCCCACCGTTCCTGCGCAACGCGTCGCCTTCGGCACCTCGGGGCATCGCGGCTCGTCGTTCGACCAGTCGTTCAACGAGCGCCACGTGCTCGCGATCACGCAGGCGATCTGCAACCACCGCAAGAAGAACGGCATCGGTGGGCCGCTCTTTCTCGGCATCGACACGCACGCGCTCTCGGAGCCGGCGTGCGCCAGCGCGCTCGAGGTGCTGGCCGCCAACGGCGTCGACGTGATGCTCGCGCTCGGCGACGAATACACCCCGACGCCGGCCGTCTCGCACGCGATCCTCGCCCACAACCGCGGCAGGACGACCGGGCTGGCCGACGGCATCATCGTCACGCCCTCGCACAACCCGCCCGACAACGGCGGCTTCAAGTACAACCCGCCGACCGGCGGTCCGGCAGCGACCGAGATCACCACCTGGGTCGAGGCCGCGGCGAACGGCTTCCTCGAACAGGACATGGCCGGCGTCGAGCGGGTGTCGCATGCCCGCGCGCTGCAGGCAGCGTCGACGCATCGTCACGACTACCTCGGCAGCTACGTCGCCGATCTCGGCAGCGTCGTCGACCTCGAGGCGATCCGCGCCGCGAAGATTCGCATGGGCGTCGACCCGCTCGGCGGCGCCGGCGTGCACTACTGGGCGCGGATCGCCGAGCAGTACCGGCTCGACCTGACGGTCGTGAGCGACGTCGTCGATCCGACGTTTCGCTTCATGACGGTCGACTGGGACGGGCAGATCCGCATGGATCCGTCGTCGCCCTGCGCGATGCAGCGCCTGCTCGACATCAAGGACCGTTTCGACATCGCCTTCGCCTGCGACACCGATCACGACCGGCACGGCATCGTCACCGCCCGGGCCGGCCTGCTGGCGCCGAATTCCTATCTCGCGGTGTGCATCGACTACCTGTTCCGGCACCGGCCGCAATGGCCGGAGCAGGCAGCCGTCGGCAAGACCGTGGTCAGCACGCGCCTCATCGATCTCGTGACCGAGCAACTCGGTCGCTCGCTCTACGAAGTGCCGGTCGGCTTCAAGTGGTTTGCCGAGGGTCTGTTCGACGGCTCGCTCGGCTTCGGCGGCGAGGAAAGCGCGGGCGCGTCGTTCCTGCGCAAGGGCGGCACGGTCTGGACGACCGACAAGGACGGCATGGTCCCGGCGCTGCTTGCGGCCGAGATCATGGCGCGCACCGGGCACGATCCCGGCGAGCGGTACGCGAGGCTGGCCGATCGGTTCGGCCAGCCGGTGGCCGACCGCGTCGATGCGCCGGCGACGCCGCAGCAGAAGGAGCAGCTCGCCGCGCTCGCGCCCGACCAGCTCGGCGCGAGCGAGCTGGCCGGCGAAACGATCGAGAGCGTTCTCACTCGAGCGCCGGGCAACGGCGCGCCGATCGGCGGCATCAAGGTCATCGCCAGGAGCGGCTGGTTCGCGGCCCGGCCTTCGGGCACCGAGGACATCTACAAGATCTATGCGGAGAGCTTCGCCGGTGCCGATCATCTGCAGAAGATCCTGAAGGAAGCACAGGCTGTGGTCGATCGGGCAATCGAGGAGTGCTGAGATGAACAGGGAACGACTCGCCGCCACCGCACAGGCGCTCGTCGCCGGCGACAAGGGCCTCCTGGCGATGGACGAAAGCACCCCGACGTGCAATCGCCGGTTCGCCAAGCTCGGCATTCCTCAGACCGCCGAGGTGCGCCGTGCCTATCGCGACATGATCGTCACCACGCCGCGCCTCGGCGAGTGCATCAGCGGCGCCATCCTCTACGACGAGACGATCCGCCAGCAGACGAACGCCGGCCAGCCGTTCGTGGTGGCGCTCGAGCAGGCCGGCATCGTCCCCGGCATCAAGGTCGACACCGGCGCCAAGGCGCTGGCCGGCCATCCCGGCGAGCAGGTCACCGAAGGCCTCGACGGGCTGCGCGATCGCCTGGTCGACTACGTCGCGATGGGCGCGCGCTTCGCCAAGTGGCGCGCCGTGATCACGATCGGCGACGGGCTGCCGAGTCGCGCCTGCACCGAGGCGAACGCGCACGCGTTGGCGCGCTACGCGGCGCTCTGCCAGGAAGCCGGGCTGGTACCTATCGTCGAGCCCGAAGTACTGATGCAGGGCGCCCACACGCTCGCGCGTTGTGCGGCCGTGACCGAAGCGGTGCTGCATGCGGTGTTCGACCAGCTCTACACGCAGCGCGTGCTGCTCGAGGGCATGCTGCTCAAGCCCAATATGGTCCTGCCGGGCGACGACAGCACCGAAAAGAGCAGCATCGACGAGGTCGCCGACGCGACCGTCGGCTGCCTTCTGAGGAGCGTGCCGGCCGCCGTTCCCGGCATCGCCTTTCTCTCCGGGGGTCAACCGTCGGCAATGGCCTCGGCGCGCCTCAATGCGATGAACGCGAGGACCGGGACGCGACGGCCGTGGGCGCTGGCGTTTTCGTTCGCGCGCGCGCTCCAGCAGCCGGCGCTCGAGCTCTGGCGCGGCGAGGCCGCGAACGTTCCGGCGGCGCAGCAGGCGCTATTCCATCGCGCCGACTGCAATCGCGCGGCGCGGCGCGGCGAATACGACGCGGTAGCCGACGCGCCCCGATCCGCCTGACCCCATCGAAGGGTTCGCCATGACAGCCTCGCTCGACCAGCAATGCATCGACACGCTGCGCTTCCTGTCGGTCGACATGGTGCAGAAGGCCAACAGCGGCCACCCGGGCCTGCCGCTCGGCGCCGCGCCCATGGCCTATGCGCTCTGGACGCGCCGGCTCAAGCACAACCCGGCCAATCCGCACTGGGCCGATCGCGACCGCTTCGTACTCTCGGCCGGCCACGGCTCGGCCTTGCTGTACAGCCTGCTGTACATGACGGGCTACGCGCTCTCGCTCGACGACATCCAGCAGTTTCGCCAATGGGGCAGCAAGGCGCCGGGCCATCCCGAGCGTGGCCACACCGCTGGCGTCGAGGTGACGACCGGGCCGCTCGGCCAGGGCTTGGCCAATGCCGTCGGCATGGCCATTGCCGAGGCGCACCTGGCGGCGCGCTACAACCAGGACGGGCAGACGGTCGTCGACCACCACACCTGGGCGATCGTCAGTGACGGCGATCTGATGGAAGGCGTCGCGTCAGAGGCGGCGTCGCTGGCAGGTCACCTCGAGCTCGGCAAGCTGATCTGCCTCTACGACGACAACTCGGTGACCCTGTCGGCCGGCACCGACATGACGTTTTCAGAAGACCGCGCCCAGCGCTTCGCAGCCTACGGCTGGCAGACGATCAGCGTCGACGACGGCAACGACCTGCGAGCGATAGGCGCCGCGCTCGAGGCCGCGCGCGCCGAGACGACGCGGCCGTCGCTGATCCTCGTCCGCACCCACCTCGGCTACGGCTCGCCCGAGCAGGACAGCTTCAAGGCGCACGGCTCGCCGCTCGGCGTCGCGGACGTCAGGAAGACCAAAGAAAAGCTCGGCTGGCCGGTCGAGCCGGCCTTCTTCGTCCCCGCGCCGGCACTGGCCCATTTCCGTGAGGCGCTCGACCGCGGTGCCAAGGCCGAGGCCGAATGGAACGAGCGCATGGCCGCTTACGCGCATGCGTACCCCGACCTGGCGCGCGAGTTGCAGCAGCGCCTGCGCGGCGAGCTTCCGGCGGGCTGGGATGCGGACATCCCGGTGTTCCCGGCCGACGCCAAAGGCATGGCGACGCGTGTCGCCGGCGGCAAGGTGATGAACGCGATCGGCCCGAGGCTGGCGGCGCTCTGCGGCGGATCGGCCGATCTCGACCCGTCGACGCACACCGCGCTGAAGGGCTTGGGCGATTTCAACCCGCCGCTCCGGGCCGGCGAAGACAGCGAGGGCTCGGACGCAGGCGGCTGGAGCTACGCCGGCCGCAACATCCACTTCGGCGTGCGCGAGCACGCGATGGGAGCGATCGTCAACGGTCTGGCCGCACACGGCGGATTCATCCCCTACGGCGCGACCTTCCTGATCTTCTCCGACTACATGCGGCCGCCGATCCGCCTGGCCGCGCTGATGGGCTTGCACGTCGTCCACGTGTTCACGCACGACAGCCTCGCCCTCGGCGAAGACGGTCCGACGCACCAGCCGGTCGAGCAGCTTGCCGGCCTGCGCGCGATCCCCGGACTCATCGTCATCCGTCCCGGCGACGCCAACGAAACGGCAGTGGCCTGGAAGGTGGCGATCGAAACCCGCGACCGGCCGGTGCTGCTGGCGTTGACGCGGCAGGACGTGCCGACGCTCGATCGCAGCCGCTACGCCAGCGCCGAGGGCCTGCGCCGCGGCGCCTACGTGCTCGGCGAGGGCGACAGCACGGCGCCGCAGCTGATCCTGATCGCCAGCGGCTCCGAAGTCGGCCTGATCGTCGCCGCCGCCGACCGGCTGCGCGCCGAGGGCGTCGCCGTGCGCTCGGTCTCGATGCCGAGCTGGGAGCTTTTCGAGGCCCAGCCGCAAAGCTATCGCGACGCGGTGTTGCCGCCGCAAGTCACCGCCCGCCTCGCCGTCGAGCTCGGCGTCGTGCAGGGTTGGCGACGCTTCGTCGGCGATCGCGGCGACGTGCTCGGCGTCGATCGCTTCGGCGCATCGGCGCCGGCACAAGCGCTGCTCGAAAACTACGGCTACAGCGTCGACAACGTGGTCGCGCGAGCGCGAAGCCTGATTCAGCGGTAGTCCGCTGAATCATTGAAATGGGCGGCGAGGGACGCGCGCTCGGCGGGAAGCCCTGGCCCGGCGCCCCGGGGCGCAGCACGGCTCAGGCTCGACCGCCCCAGGCGGCCAGCGCGAGCAGCACGAAGGCAACGACGCCGATCGCGGCGTGAACGAGAACGAGCCAGATCGGCAGTGGTGCCGCCTTGAGGTGGTAACCGAGGTTCATCACGACGCCGCCGGCAGCGGCGATCACGAACAGCAGCAATGCGATGGCGGCGAAGACCGGCACCGTCAGCGCGAAATACGCGTAGGCGAGCAGCGTCAATCCGGCAGCGGCGAGCAAGCCGTGCAACATTGCCAACCACGACGGCGGCGCCGGCTTTCCGCCGAAACGAATGGCCGCCATGGCCGCACCGCCCAGCGCCGTCATCGCCAGCAGCACGGTGGCAGTGCGAAGAATCAAGGTGGGTTCCATCTCCGTTCCCTTCTTTAGCATTAGCGGCCGTGGCCGAAGACGACGCCGCCGATCACGGCCGCATCCAGCAAGACCCATCCGACGCAGGGCAGGTAGATATTCTTGTCGCCCTGGCGAACCCCGTGCCAGAACCACAGCAGAGCACCGACCAAGTATGCGCCCCATGACCAGGGCGACACTCCGGCCGTTTGTCGGTCGACCCACACGGTCCAGACCTGCGGCAGCGTCATCGCCATCGTGAAGACCGAGACGCCGCCCAACAGGCGCTGAAGCACGACATCCGACACGGCGGACCGGCCGAGAGGTTTTCCATCTGGGCTCATATCTCAGCCTGATCCGGAAGAAACGCCAAGGCTCGCGCCGGTACCTCGGCCGCCGTCAAACCGCGGGTCGCCGGACCGCTGACAACCCTGCCCTGGGGATCGGGGCGAGCCAGAGACCCTGCGACGCCAGTGCGTTCGTAAGGTCGAACACGGGTGGCCCAAGTCACAGCGATTTGAGGTACTGAGCCAGGTCGGCCATTTGGGGTGCCGTCAGACCCAGCATCAGCTCGGTGTTGTAGGTCTGAATCACCGCCTCCACGGTCAGCGCCGTACCGTTGTGGAAATAGGGCGGATGCTGCCAAAGCCCGCGCAATGGCGCGGTCCGGTACTGCTTGGTCGCACTGCGCGAGGCGTAGCTCGGCGCTCCGCTCGGCTCGGGCTCGCTGACCGCGTCGCCGGGCGGGTGCAACCGCGCGTTGGCGTCGGTGAGCCTGTCTCCGGTGTGGCACGTCGCGCAGGTGCCACTACCTTCAAAGACGAGCTTGCCGCGCGCCGCTGCGACCGCGTCGAAACTCCCGAGAGGTGGCGGCGGTGCCGCCAAGGAAAGTTGATAGGCTTGCAGCGCCGGCAACTTTGCGGTGATCAGGTCGTCCGTTCCGTGGGTGACATTGACACCGGTGCGCGGGTCGGTGAACGACCCGTGACCGCCCATCTGCGTGACCCCCACGTAGCGGTTCCAGTAGGCCAGGTCGTCGCCATCCCCTGTCGAGGTGATCTTGTTGATGCCTGCCAGGCCATAGGCCGGCGGAATGACCTGCGGGCCATTCTGGCCGTCCTGGTTGAAGCGCGGATCGTATTTGCCTGCCCCCCAGGCGTTGTAAACCGCCTTCGTCGCTGCGTTCAGCGCCGGCGACAGGGCAATGATGGCGCCCGGGTTGAGGTCACGATTGGCCCAGCCATCGAGCCGCTTGCCGATGCCGGGGGCGAACGAGTTGTCGACCGTCGAATGGCACAGTGCACAGGTGGTCCCCAACCGTGTCAGCACGTCCTTGCCGTTGATCGTTTCGACCGTGCCCTTCAATCCGAGAACGGCGTCGAGCTTTAGCAACGCCACCGTCGTGCCGGGGCTATTCAGGTCGATCGAGCCGTTTTTGATCCCCTCCACGACAGCCGGCGGCAAGGCCTCGGCATCAACCTTCAGTCCGACCGACAGCGCGGTCGTCGGGCCGACCGCGGCGCGGATCACTTCGTGCATGCGCAGCGTGTCGGTCCAAAGCGTCTCGTCGCCAAACGTGTCGAAGCGAAAGATCTGCTTGCCTTGCTCGAGCTGCGCGGCCTGCGCCACCAAGTCACCCGAATCGCCGCCGCAAGCCGCGACGATGACGGCCGCCGCGGCTGCAGCGGCGCTGGCTGCCCACAGCCGCCTCGCCCGTATCTCGGCACTTTGGGGTGCGCGGACGGACTGCCCTGATGCGATGTCCTTAACGTGGGTGTGCTTCACAGTCCTTCTCCTTCACGATACGGAGCCAAGTGCGGCCCGGCAACGATGCCCTCCGTGAGCAGCATCGGTCGGTCCGCTGGCGCACAAAGCCACAAAGCGACGCAGCCCGCAGTAAGTGCCCCGTTCGAGCGCGCAGGCAGCGGGTCTTCACGACCTCATCACTCACCTGCAGGCAGAACGCGGTCCCTGGTTCAGGCATCGAAAATCTTTCGGCTTGTGGTCGTTAGACGAAGGCCGGAAGAAAAGGTGACAGGGCGGTCCCGCCTTTGTCCATTTCAAGACACGACCGACGACCGTCAGTTCATCGACCGGTTTCGGCGTAGGGCGATCGGATCGCTAGGCCGGAAAGGTCTCGCCAAGGACCTCGTCGAATGCCGACCCGTCATCGGACCGCCGGGCGCGGGAATCCTCCTGCCGACGGCCAGCGAATCGAGACCTCGCCGGTCGGCGTCGTATTGTCGAAGAGACGTCTGACGCTGATCGACGCCAATAGCGGCGTATGCACCAGGCGCGCCAGGCTACCCTCGGACTCGGAGACGCCGGCCCAGAAGCAGGTGCCTGAGCACGACCGCGTCGTTGTGCAACTCGTCATGGGCCGAATAGACGAGCGTGATCTGACCCGCGCGCGCCATGTCACGCAGTCGCTCCAACTGTTCGGAATGCTGGCGCACCTCGGCCGCATAGCGCTGTCCAAACTCCAGCCAGAGCGCCGGGTCGTGCCCGAACCATTTCCTCAGCTCGGTGCTGGGCGCGAGGTCCTTCGCCCAAAGATCCACGGCCGCGTCTTCCTTGCGGATCCCGCGCGGCCACAGTCGGTCAATCAGGATCCGGGTGCCGTCGTGGCGCGCAGGTGGCTCGTAGGCCCGCTTCAACTGGACGTTGGCGGCTTTGATCGGGTTGCTCATCGACATGGCTACGCTGATGTGGCGAGGGTTCGAGTGCTCACGCGGGACCCACTTGCCGGAGGAGTTCGATAACGCGAGGACCGACCAACGAAGCATGAACTTGTGCCGGCGCCGCGTATGTCCGAATTCGTACAGAACGCCGGCGCGTTCTGCGTAAAGCAACGCGAATGTCAGAACGATTGCGAGTGAAAATCGACCGTGACCCCGCTTGGTGCCTCCAGGCCTGTCGCCCTGACCGGCGATCGTCCCGCCGGACCGCTGTACGTGGGTCACTACGCCGGCTCGCTGCGGCCGCGCGTCGCGCTGCAAGACGAGGCCGAGCAGTACGTTCTCCTTGCCGATCTGCAGGCACTTACCGACGACATCGAGGCGTCCGTGCGCGTTCGCGCTTACGTGTTGGAAGTGATGCTCGACTACTTGGCCGCGGGCATCGACCCCGCCAAGTCGACGCTCGGCGTCCAGTCAGGCATTCCCGAGCTCGCTGAGTTGACAACGGTTCCAGGAGTTGCTCGCGCCGATCCGCGCTCGTCGCGCGACCTTCGCCGCAGACCCGGTTCAGGTGCTGTGCATTCTGGATGAGGGAACCCGGCGTACACGCGAACGCGCGGCCGAGACGCTTGCCGACGTGCGCCAGGCGCTTCGTCTTGCCGGCTCCGACTCGCTACGCCTGGCAAGAGCCTCAAGAAGTTGAGAGGATCAGCTAACAGCCAATTCAACCAGACCGCCACACACACAGAACTCGGACATCCCCCTCGTCTACGTGGCTCCCCTGACCGTAAAAGCGAAACCGTGAGATCGATGATAAAACGCCACTTCGCGATGCGCGTCCGCCCCGAGCTGCAGTGATCCATGGAGACGCGAAAAAAGAATGGTTGCAGTTATGTCGGCGATAGGCCTGCGCACTCTGCATTCAAGCTTGCTGGGACGCATCGAAGATTTCAGTGCGCCTGGCGACTGCCCGGCACCCCGCGGACACTCTGCTGAATATCAGCTCGTCTTGCCCTATGCGGGCGCTTTCCAGTGGCACGTCGGCGCCAAGACTGTGTTCCTGGATGCCACGAGGGTGCTTTTCGTTGGTGCCGGCGAAGACTATGCCGACGCGCACGTTGCCGGCGGTGGGCATGACAGCATCATCATCACGCCGCGCCTGTCTCTGCTGCAGGAACTGTGCGGGCACGCCGTCCCATCGCGGCATCCCGCCTTCCATAGCGTCGCGAAGCCGACGATGCCACGCATGAACATGCGCACTCACCGCCTGCTGCGGCTCGAGGCCTCGGTCAATGATCCGTTGGCCAGCGACGAGTTGATGATTGCCCTCCTTGGCGAAGCGTTAGAGCCACCGCAAAAGGTTGTTCGAGCCTCACCGCTGCGCGTTGTCGACTGGGCAAAGCAATTCCTGCACGCAAGCGCGGACCAACCCATCTCGCTGGACGAGATCGCACACGCAGTCCAGGTGTCGGGCGCTTACCTGACTGACGCCTTCACGCGGTCGGAAGGGATGCCGCTCTGTCGCTACCGCATGCGACTGCGGCTCAACCGCGCGCTCGTCGATTTGCCGAGTTGCGAAGACATCACGAGGCTGGCCCTCGACCTCGGGTTTTCTAGCCACTCGCATTTCAGCACCGCCTTCAAGTCGCTTTTCGGCGTTTCACCGTCCTCCTTCAGGGCCGGGTCGGGCAATCCTCGGCGCGCTGTTCGAGTAGCCAAGGCTTGCGCGTAGTCGGCGCGCCGGCCTGAACCAGGAGGTGGCAGGCCGACCTAAAGAAGCTGAAAGCGGTGCTCGTTTCGTTTCGGCACGATGTTCTCTTCGGGACGAAGCTCTCTTCGGAACTGCTCCTCCGGAACGAGACGTTCATGAAACGAAAGGAAATCCGATGAACACGTTCATACGCAAAATATGGTTGCCGTTGACGCTGTCCGTCGCGCTCGGCGTAAGCCTTGCCAGTTGCGGTGGTTCCGACGACGGACCACCCGCCGCCAACCAAGTGCCGCAACTGCCGCTCGATCCGCAGGTGGTGGCGGCAGGTCAACAGACTTTTCGCTTCGACACGTTCGGCGACGAGACCTTCTGGACCGACACGTTGAAGATGAATACGGTGATCGAGTCGGCGGTGGATCCCCTCACCGCTGCATCGGTCGGCCTGAAGATCGACGCCGCCGCGTTACCGGCGGCGGTCGTTAAAGGCGTCATAGACGGCACCATACCGCTTGATGATCCGCAAACGACGCTTGCGTTGTTGAGTCTGAATGCGGTGGTCGGCGTGAAGGGGCAGGTCAGCAAGGGAGCTGACGGCAAGCTGCACCTGGATCGCGTCGGTATCACGTGCGCGCTGTGCCATTCCACTGTCTCCAGGGATCTGCACGTTACGGCACCCGGTCCCGCAGGCACCACAATCAACCTCGCGGGAATCGTTGGTAACCGCCTGGATGGCTGGCCCAATCGCGATCTGAAACCCGGGACCATCATTTCGCTGTCGCCGGCACTCACGCCAGGACAGAAAGCCGAATATGCCTCATGGGCGACGTTGTTCGGGCCAGGTTTCTACGATCCGCGCATCAATGTGAACACCGACCCGGGAAGCAATCCGGCGGTCAACCCCGATATCGACGCAAACATCGCGGCTTACAAGGCGGCCGGCGGCATTCCGGTGGTCATACCGCCGGCTTTCGGTCTGGTGGGCTTGAGCAAGGGCATCTTTACGGGCGATGGCGATACCGCTCACGAACCGGCGGGCCCAACGGCTTACTGGAACCGCTATGTCGGGGTCGTGCAAATGCACGGTCACGGCACGTTCTCTGACGAGCGGCTCATTATCAACGGCAAGCCGCTTAACGTGGATCATCGCGTGGGGGACGATCTCATCACCGCCATCTTGCCGCAACTGGAGGCCTACCAATGGTCCATTGCAGCACCAGCGCTTGGCATAGACGGAACAAAATGGGGCGTTGCGTCTGACCTCAATACCCAGGCAGTCACCCGCGGGAAGGCCGTTTTCAATGGTCAAGCAAAGTGCTCGAGCTGTCACAGTGGGTCGTCGTTCACCGATGTGGACACTTTTGGCCTGCACCCCGCTAGCGCCAGCGTCGCGCTCGACAAGAACTACATCAAGTTCTCGGCGACGAAGCAATGGCGCGTCACACCGCTCAAGGGCATCTGGCTGCACCCACCTTATTTCCATGACGGCTCAGGCGCATTGAATCCCACGACCAGCAAGTGCATGGATGGATCCGACATCGGAAGCTTGGCCGGCGCAACAGATCGGGTGAGACGGGATCTGGCGTGCGTGGTGAACCGATACAACGACTCGAAAGAACTCAACCTTGGGTTGACTGACGCCCAGCGCGTTGATCTTGTGGAATACCTGAAGTCGCTCTGATCACTTCTCGGCTGTGTCTGACCCCGCCATCAGTGCAAATTCCGTCAGGCTCGCGCTGGGTCGGAACGCAGCGCGATCCGTGGCGCGATAAGGAACACGCCGGGTCAGGTGTTGAAGGCGATGTCCCGGACTCTGTCAAACGCTTGAGTTGAAGGTGGCGGTTCGAATGCGGTCGACCCTACGACGCCGGGCGCGGTGTTCTCCGCCTCATCACATCCGCTCGCACCGTACGGCGGCCTCCGCAATCGATGCTCATCAAGGCGGTTCGCGCGTCAGGCAACGATGCCATCGCCAAGACTCAGACCTGCCATGCAGGCAGACAAAAGCCGATGCAATCCCGTTTGTAGGGTTCCTGACAGACGTGCCGATCAGTCTGAAGTCATGCTCGCGCGCCGCACACGTCCCACATACCGCCTTCACCATCCAAGGAGTAACACCATGAAGAAGCTCGAATTCCTGTTCGCCGCGACCCTGTTCCTCGCAGCCAACGGCGCCGCGGCGCAAGCACCCAGCGACGCGCAGATCGCGTCGATCGTCGTCACGGCCAACCAGGTGGATATCGATGCCGGCAAGCTGGCCGAGTCGAAAGCCCATGCAAAGGACGTCAAGGCGTTCGCCAAACAGATGATCACTGACCATACCGGTGTCAACAAGCAGGCGGTGGCCCTCGTCACCAAGCTCAAGGTGACGCCAGAAGACAACCCCACGAGTCAGAGCCTGAAGAAGGGTGGCGACGACAACCTCAAGAAGCTGAAGGCGCTGAGGGCTGCGGTGTTCGACAAGGCCTACATCGATCACGAGATCGCTTATCACCAGCAGGTCCTCGACGCCATCGACAAGACCTTGATCCCGAGCGCTCAGAACGCCGAACTGAAAGCCTTGCTCGTGGCAGTCCGGCCGGCCTTCGTTGGCCACCTCGAGCACGCGAAGATGATCCAGGCATCGCTCGCCAAGAACTGAGGAAATGCGACCACCCAGACAAATGCAAGGCAGATCGAGCGGCGAAGAAGGCACCGTCGACGGCCTGATCGAGGCTGTCGACAGCTA
This sequence comes from Burkholderiaceae bacterium, assembly GCA_039925165.1. Taxonomy (GTDB): domain Bacteria; phylum Pseudomonadota; class Gammaproteobacteria; order Burkholderiales; family Burkholderiaceae_C; genus JBDSEG01. The sequence continues at coordinate 466 of JBDSZM010000139.1, read as the reverse complement.
TTGCCGGCGTCATCGAGTATGAAAAAAACCCCTAGAGCGTTGATTCTCTAGGGGTTTTCGGTAATTAGCAGCACTTCTGGGCACTGTGTATGGTGGAGCTGGGGGGAATCGAACCCCCGTCCGAAAGCCATCGTCAGGCAGATCTACACGCTTAGCTGACTGATTTAGTTTTAGGAGGCCCGGTCGCGCAGCAGCACGCTACCTGGTCTCCGAGTCACTTGATTTAGCCCCACGCCGAGTGACCCGGCGCAGGACGAGGCCATGTGTATGACCTCGCAACCTTTAGGTTTTACCCCTCAGATCCAGCCCATGACCAAGCTGTTGCGAGGCTCACCGGTTTTAAGCGGCGAGGGCGTACGTTTGATCGTTCGCAGTTACTTTGTTTCCAGTGGATTTACGAGCGAACTGGTGCTCGGCGTGCCCTGTTCCAACTCCGCACCCTCGTCGAAGCCAGGTCAGCCCCAGA
>JBDSZM010000138.1:0-2709 GCA_039925165.1 Burkholderiaceae bacterium | reverse complement strand
AGCGGCACGCTGCTCGAGGGCATCGCGCTGTGGGGCGAGCTCAAGCCGCAACTCACCGAGGCGGCGATCGTCGAGCGCGCGCTCGCCTACTGCGACTGGGCGGTAGCGAAGGGCTTGCTGGCGGTGCGCAGCCATGTCGACGTGTGCGACGAGCGGCTGCTGGCGGTGCACGCGTTGCTGGACGTGAAGCAGCGCGTCGCGCCGTACCTCGACCTGCAACTGGTGGCCTTTCCGCAGGACGGCGTGCTGCGCTCGCCCGGCGCGATGACGAACCTGACGCGCGCGCTCGATCTGGGCGTCGACGTGGTGGGCGGCATTCCGCACTTCGAGCGCAGCATGGCCGAGGGCGCCGAGAGCGTGCGCCTGCTGTGCGAGCTGGCGGCCGAGCGCGGCCTGCCGGTCGACATGCACTGCGACGAGTCCGACGACCCGCTGTCGCGTCACATCGAGACCCTCGCGTTCCACACGCAGCGGCTCGGGCTGAACGGTCGGGTCACGGGCTCGCACCTCACGTCCATGCACTCGATGGACAACTATTACGTCTCCAAGCTCCTGCCGCTGATCGCCGAGGCCGGCGTTCATGCGGTCGCCAATCCGCTCATCAACATCACGCTGCAGGGCCGCCACGATGCGTACCCCAAGCGGCGCGGCATGACCCGCGTGCCCGAGCTGATGGCGGCCGGCGTCAATGTCGCCTTCGGCCACGACTGCGTGATGGACCCGTGGTACGGGCTCGGCTGCGCCGACATGCTGGAGGTCGCATCGATGGGCCTGCACGTGGCGCAGATGACCTCGCAATCGCAGATGCGCGCCTGCTTCGATGCGGTGACCGTCAATGCAGCGCGCGTCATGGGCCTGGACGGCTATGGGCTCGATGTCGGCTGCCGGGCCGACTTCGTGCTGCTCCAGGCACGCGACCCGGTCGAGGCGATCCGGCTGCGCGCGACCCGGCTGCTGGTCGTGCGGCGCGGCAAAGTCGTCGCCCGCAGCGCGCCGGCGACCGTGGCGCTCGCGGTGCCCGGGCGTCCCGCGAGCATCGACTGGACATTGCGCCGCTGAAAGTCGGCGCCCGCGTCGGCGCCCGCGAGGGCGGCCACTAGAATCGTCCGCAACCAGGGAAGATCCAACAATGTTGAAGCTCATCGGCGCACTGACCAGCCCGTACGTGCGCAAGGTCCGCATCGTGATGGCCGAGAAGAAGCTCGACTACCAGTTCGAACTGGAAGATGTCTGGGCCAACGACGCGATCCTGAAGTCGAACCCGCTGGGCAAGGTGCCGTGCCTGGTGCTCGAAGGCGGCGAGGCGGTGTTCGATTCGCGCGTCATCGTCGAATACGTCGACACGCGCTCGCCGGTGAGCCGGCTCATCCCCGACGGCAACCGCGAGCGCACCGAGGTGCGGACCTGGGAGGCGCTGGCCGACGGTGTGCTCGATGCCGCGATCCTGGCGCGGCTCGAACAGACCTGGGCCGGTCGCAACGCCGAGCAGCGCTCGCAGGCCTGGATCGACCGCCAGCTCGGCAAGGTCGATGCGGCGCTGGTCGCGATGAGCACCGGACTGGCCGAGAAGGCCTGGTGCTCGGGCAACCACCTCACGCTGGCCGACATCGCGGTCGGCTGCGCGGTCGGTTATCTCGATTTCCGCTTTCCGGCGATCGCCTGGCGCGAGCGGCACGCCAACCTGGCGCGGCTCTACGACAAGTTGTCGACGCGCCCCAGCTTCATCGACACCCTCCCGCCCAAGGGCTGACGACCCTTCGAAGGGCGCGTCGCGCGGCAGCGCGCTTTCAGAACGTCAAGGTCAGCGACCCGGCGCGCACGTCGAACTGCAGCTTGCGATACATGCTGCGCAGGTCGATCCCGACGCCGTGCACCGTGCGCTCCATGGTGCGTGCGATGTCGGTCGTCGGCGTGCCGGCGCTCACCAGGTCGAGCAGCGTGCGCTCGGTGTCACCCAGATGCAGCGGATTCTGGGTCTCGGCGACGAAATCGTTCGGATCGATCACACCGCTCTCGAAGTGCGCGGCGATCTGCCTGGCGATCGCCGGGGCCATCGGCGACTCGCCGGCAAGCGCCAGGCGGATCGCGACGACCATGGCGTCGGGCGAGCGGCCGGGGATGAAATAACCGTCGGCACCCTTCTTCAGCGCGTCCATCAGCGCCGGCTCGTCGAGCGAGTGCGTGCAGACCAGAAGTTCCGGGCTCTTGGCGCGACCGTTGGCGCGCAGATCATTGAAGAGCGCGGCCGCTGGCCCGTCGCTGAGTTGCAGGTCGGCGATCAGCACGTCGGGCTGGCGCTGCGCGATGCGCTGGCGCGCCTCGGCCACCGTAGCGACACAGCCTGCCACCTCGAGGTCGGGCGCCGCGCCGATCACTTCCTGGAAATGGGCCGCCGTGGCGGGGTCGTTCAGCAGCAGGAAGATGGATGGCATGAAGGCCCCCTGGTCGATGTGCGCCGATTGTGCGAAGGCCGGTGGGCGGGCGTGACCCCTCGATCCGGGGCCACCCCCTAAATCACAGGATGGGTTTTCGTGAAAACTTCACGTTCGACCGTTCATGCCACCGCCACCGTATGACTTTGCGCCGCCGCCGGCACCGGGTCGGGCATGCGGACCGCGAAGCTCGCCGCCTGCGCCATCGGCCAGTACGTACCGAACACCTGGTGTGGCAGTTCGCCGCGCAACAGGGCGCCGGCCTCGACAAAAGGCA
>JBDSZM010000137.1:0-10744 GCA_039925165.1 Burkholderiaceae bacterium | reverse complement strand
AATTGCCGAAAACCGCGACCGGCAAGATCCAGCGTTTCCGGTTGCGCGAGCTCGAGGCCGCGCGCATGGCATCCTCGCGCCTCGACTCCTGAACCCCGCTCGCTGCCGCGTGCGCCGGACCGTCCCTCCGGACGGCGGCCACGCAACCCTCGCCCGTATGGACCTCGCGACCTTTCTCATCCAGTGCCTGAACGCGCTGCAGTACGGACTGCTGCTGTTTCTCGTCGCCAGCGGCCTGACGCTGATCTTCGGGATCATGGGCGTCATCAACCTCGCCCACGGCAGCTTCTACATGATCGGCGCCTACATGGCCTATGCGCTGGCGCCGCTGGTCGAGCGCAGCGTGGGCGGCGGCTACTTCACGGTGCTCGCTGTCGGCACCGTGCTGGCGGTGCTGCTGGGCTACCTGCTCGAATGGGTTTTCTACAGCTACCTCTACGAGCGCGAGCATCTGCAGCAGGTGCTGATGACCTACGGCTTGATCCTGGTGTTCGAGGAACTGCGCAGCCTGCTGGTCGGCGACGACGTGCACGGGGTGGCGGTGCCGCCGCTGCTGTCGGGCAGCCTGCAACTCACCGACGTGCAGCAGTACCCGGTCTACCGGCTCTTCATCAGCGGCGTGTGCCTGGTGCTGGCGGCGGGCATGTACCTGGTGTTCACGCGGACGCGCCTGGGCATGATGATCCGCGCCGGCAGCACCAACCGCGAGATGGTGCAGTCGCTGGGCATCAACGTGTCCTTCCTGTACCGCGTGGTGTTCGCGGCCGGCGTCGCGCTCGCGGCCTTCGCCGGGATGATCAACGCGCCGGTGGCCTCGGTTGCGCCCAACATGGGCAATCAGTGGCTGATCATCTGCTTCGTCGTGGTCGTGATCGGCGGCATCGGCTCGATCCGCGGCGCGCTGCTGGCGGCGCTGCTGATCGGCGTGGTCGACACCTTCGGCAAGGTGCTGCTGCCGCAAGCGGCGGGCGTGCTGGTCTACGTGCTGATGGCGCTGATCCTGTTGTGGAAGCCGGACGGCCTCTTCAAGGCCGGCTGAGGCGAGGGACGACGACGTGACGCGCACCTTCGACTCCCGCGCCGCCTTCGTGGCCGTCGCCTTCGCGCTGCTCGCGGCCTATCCGCTGGTGGCCGGCAACTTCGGCATCGACCTCGTGACCAAGATCATGGTCTATGCGATCTTCGCGCTCAGCCTCGAACTGCTGGTCGGCGGCACCGGCCTGGTGTGCTTCGGGCAGGCGGCCTTCTTCGGCATCGGCGCGTACACCACGGTGCTGCTGTCTCCGACCGATGGCCCGGCCTCGCTGCTGTGGTTGCTGCCGGCCTCGGTGCTGGCCGCGGCGGCCTATGCGATGGCGGTGGGGGCGCTGTCGCTGCGCACCCGCGGCGTTTACTTCATCATGGTCACGCTCGCGTTCGCGCAGATGGCGTACTACGTGATCCACGACACCCCGCTCGGCGGCGGCACCGACGGCATCTATCTCACCACCAAGCCGGTGCTCGGCACGCTGATCGACCTCGACCGGCCGCTCGTGCTTTACGGCTGCACGCTGGGGGCGCTGATCGCGGTGTTCGGCGGCCTGGCGCTGCTGTCGCGCTCGCGCTTCGGTCGTGCGCTGGCGGGCATCCGCGCCAACGAGCAGCGCATGCGCGCGACCGGCTTTGCGACCTATCCCTACAAGCTCGCCGCCTTCACGGTGTCGGGCGCGATCGCCGGCCTGGCGGGCTTCCTGTTCGCGGTCAAGGACGGTTTCGTCAACCCCGAGATGCTGAGCTGGCACGAATCCGGCGCGGTGCTGATCATGATCATCCTCGGCGGCATCGGTCACCTGCGCGGTGCGCTGATCGGTGCCTTCACCTATGCGCTGCTGCAGGAGCTGTTCCGCTCCGAGGCCGTCTTCGGCGCCTACGCCAAGCACTGGCACCTGCCGCTCGGCCTGACCATCATCGTGTGCGTGGCGCTGCTGCCGAACGGGTTGGTCGGCCTGCCGGCGCAGTGGCGGGCGCGGCGCGCCGGGCGCGCGGCCCGCGACGCCGACCGGTCCGGCGCCGACGGTGCGTCGGGCGCCGGTGCGACCCCGCTCGACGCGACGCCCGAGGTGCGGGCATGAACACTGGCATCGTTATGGCCGCCGCTGCGCCGAGCGGCGCCGCCACGGCCCGTGCCGGCGCCGGCGAGGTGCTGCTGCGCGGGCGCGAGATCAGCCGCCGCTGGGGCGGGCTGGTCGCGGTCGACCGCGTCTCGCTCGACCTCGAGCGCGGCAGCGTGCATGCCGTGATCGGCACCAACGGCGCCGGCAAGTCGACGCTGATCAACATCCTGTCGGGCGAGCTCGCACCCTCACGGGGCCAGGTCGAGCTGCTCGGGCGCGACGTGACGCGCTGGTCGCAACCGCGCCGCGCGCGCGCCGGCCTCGGCCGCAGCTACCAGCGCAACACCATCTATCCCGGCTTCAGCGTGCTCGAGAATTGCCGGCTCGCGGCGCAGGCGCGCACGCCGCGCCCCTGGCATGCGTGGCAGGCGGCGGCGCGCTGCCCGGTGTCGGTGCCGGTGGCGGTCGAGGCGGCGACGCGCGCGGGCCTCGCGCCGCTGCTCGATCGCCCGGCCGGGCTGCTCAGCCACGGCCAGAAGCGTCAGCTCGAGATCGCCATGTGCCTGGCGACCGCCCCGCAGGTGCTGCTGCTCGACGAACCGCTGGCCGGCATGGGCGCCGAGGAGACCGAGCGCATGCTGGCGCTGCTGGCGACCCTGCGCGAGGGCCACGCGATCCTGCTGGTCGAGCACGACATGGACGCCGTGTTCCGCGTCGCCGACCGGATCACCGTGATGGTCAACGGCGCCGTCATCGCCTCCGGCACGCCCGAGTTCGTGCGCAACAGTGCCGAAGTGCGCAGCGCCTACCTCGGCGGTGAGGCCGCATGAGACGCCGGGCCGATCCCCAGGCGATGACCGCAGCGCGCCGTGCGAAGCTGGCCTGATGACGTCGCCGGCCGATCTCATCGTCGATGCCCGTGGCATCCATGCCTGGTACGGATCGAGCCACGTGCTGCACGGCGTCGACCTGCAGATCGCGCGCGGCGAGACGGTCGGCCTGCTCGGGCGCAACGGCATGGGCAAGAGCACGCTCATCCGCACCCTGCTCGGCCATGTCGTGCAGCGCGAGGGGCGCATCCACCTCTTCGGCCGGGACATGTCGCGGGCGCGGCCGCACGAGGTCGCGCGGCTCGGCGTGGCCTACGTGCCCGAGGGCCGCGGCGTTTTCCCGAACCTGAGCGTGCGCGAGAACCTCGTCATGGCGGCGCGACCGGCCGGCGCGGACGGCCGTGGCTGGTCGCTCGAGCGCGTGCTGACCACCTTTCCGCGCCTGGCCGAGCGGCTCGGCCATCTCGGCCACCAACTGTCGGGCGGTGAGCAGCAGATGCTGTCGATCGGCCGCGCGCTGATGACCCAGCCTGCCCTCGTCATCCTCGACGAAGCCACCGAAGGCCTGGCGCCGCTGATCGTGGCCGAGATCTGGCGCGTCATCGCGCAGATCCGCCGCGACGGCATCGCGACCCTGATCGTGGACCGCGACTTCCGCAAGGTGCTGGCGCAGTCCGACCGGGCGCTGGTGCTGCAGAAGGGGCAGGTGGTGTTGAGCGACGCGTCGGCTAAGCTGCGCGACGAGCCGGTGCTCGCCGACTTTCTCGGCGTCTAGCGTACGGGCGCCCGACCCGGGAGATCGCGCATGCTGAGCTACCAACTTCATGAGTTCGGCCGACCGCTGGCCCGCGTGCTGCGCGACACGCCCGCACCGCAGGGCAGCGAGGTGCTGCTGCGCGTGACCGCCTGCGGCGTCTGCCACAGCGACGTGCACCTGCACGACGGCTATTTCGACCTCGGCGGCGACGCCCGACTCGATGTCACGCGATCGGTGCGGCCACCACGCACGCTCGGGCACGAGATTGCCGGCACCGTGATCGCCGTCGGCCCGCAGGCCGGCGACGTGTCGGTCGGGGCACGCCGGGTCGCGTTTCCGTGGATCGGCTGCGGCAGTTGCAGCCTGTGCCGCGCTGGCCAGGAGCATTTGTGCGGCGCGCCGCAGGCGCTGGGTGTCAACCGCGATGGCGGCTATGCCGATCACGTGATCGTTCCTCATCCGCGCTACCTGATCGACCCCGGCACGTTGACCGACGCGCAGGCTTGCACCTATGCCTGCGCCGGACTCACCGCCTACAGCGCGCTGCGCAAGGCGGGGCCGATCGGCACCGGCGATCCGCTGCTCATCATCGGCGCCGGCGGCGTCGGCCTCTCGGGCATCCGGCTGTCGAAGCAGATGTACGGCGTCTCGCCCATCGTGGCCGAAATCGATCGCAGCAAATGGGACACGGCACGCGATGCCGGCGCCGGCGAGCTCATCGACCCGACGGCCGACGGCGCACTGAAGGCGCTGCTCAAGGCGACCGGCGGCGCTGCCGCGGTGGTCGACTTCGTCGGCACCGGCACGTCGTTCGCGTTCGGCTTCGGCGCCGTGCGCAAGGGCGGCAAGCTGGTGTGCGTCGGCCTCATCGGCGGCGCGACAACGATCGTGCCGGCGATGGTGTCGATGAAGGCGGTGAGCATCGTCGGCTCGTATGTCGGCAGCCTGCGCGAAATGGAGGACCTGATGGTCCTCGCGCGCAGCGGTGTGCTGCCCGACCTGCCGCTCGCGACCCGACCGCTGACGCAGGCGAGCGCATCGCTCGATGACCTGCGTGCCGGCCGGGTGCGGGGGCGGTTGGTGCTCGACACGACGCCCGTGGCCGACTGAAGCTCGGCGATTCATCGGCGCGGCGGGATCGCGGCTGGCGATACCGACGCGACGACAACCGGGAGCTTGCCGGGGATGACGATGGTCTTGAAGGTCGCGGACCCGAAGATGCTCGACGCCGTCAAGGAAGGCGACACGGTGAAGTTTTCTGCTGACAGGGTCAATGGCGCCATCACGGTGACGGCCATCGAGGCGGTGAAATGACGGGCCTGAATTCGGCGGTGGCTCCTCGCGTTGCCCGCGCCGGCGGGGGGTCCGTTCAGCCGCTGTGAGCCGTGAGCCCACCGTTTAGAAACCAGGCCTGCGCGTGGCCGAGGCCCCGCATCCAGGCGGCGGCCCGATGCGCGCGCTGGCCGCTCTTGCAGATGAAGACCAGCGGCGGTGCCTGTGGCTGCAACCATCGATCCGCCTGTGCGTTCAAGCTGGCCATCGGCACGTTCAGCGCGACACATCCGCCCATCGTGAGCCCACCGCCGGCATCGTGTTCGTAGCGCTCGCGCACGTCGACCAGCAGTGCATCGGGGTGGCGTTGCAGGAAGGCGCCGAGCGACGGGGCGTCGACGATGGCCAGCTCGGCGGCTGGTTCGCCACCGACCGTCGTGGGGGCGCCGTCTTCAAGTGCCGGCGCCGTGAGGCGTCCACTGCGCTGCAGCGCGTTGCCGCAACGAGCGATCGCATCGCAGGCGTCGGCGATGGTCTGCGGCTCCACCAGCGGCCCGAACGACAGGCGGATCGCCGAACGGCTGCGCCAGTCGGGCAACTGCATCGCCGCCAACACATGGCTGGGTGCAGCCTGACCGGACGAGCAAGCGCTGCCGGCACTGACGCGCAGACCGGCCGCGTCGAACAGGTTCAGCAATGCCTGGCTGGCGAGCCCGGGCACCGAAAAGTTCAGCGTCGTCGGCAAGGACTTGTCGAAGGGCGTGTTGAAACACAGACCCCTGAACGCACTGCGCAGCGCGGCGGCGATCTGGTCGCGCCGGGCCGCCAGTTGCTGCGGGCTGCCAAAGGTTCGCCCGTCCTCCAGCACCGCCAGCACGGCGCCGAGGGCGGCGATGCCGGCCATGTTTTCGGTGCCTGATCGGTCGCCCGCTTCCTGCCCACCGCCGACCATCAGCGGCGTGAACGGCGCGCCCGCGCGCACATAGAGCAGGCCGATGCCCTTGGGCGCATACAGCTTGTGGCCCGAGAACGGCGCGTAGTCGATGCGCGTGGCGGCCAGCTTCAGCGGCAGCTTGCCCAGCGCCTGCACGCCGTCGACCAGCCACAAGGCCGAGCTGCCGCTGGTGAGCAATGCCTGTTCGATGCCCGCCAGGTCCGAGATGACGCCGGTTTCGTTGTTCGCCGCCATCGTGCACAACAGCGCCGTTTCGGGCGCCAGCGTGTGCAGGCGGGCCAGGTCGTGCCGGCCTTCGCCGTCGACCGGCAGCGCCACGATGTCGAGATCCAGGCCGAGCAGGCGATTCCAGTGGGTCAGGCTTTCCGGCACTGCCTTGTGTTCGGTGGCGCCGTACACCAACCAGCGTCCGACGGGGTGGCCGGCCGCGCGGCGCTCGCGCAAAGCCACCAGCGCCGACAGCACGGCCGTGTGGATGCCCTCGGTGGCGCCACTGTTGAACATCAGGCGACCGTCGCCCGCGCCGAGCACACGCGCGGCGCGCTGGCGCACCGTCTCGAGCAAGGCCTTGGCGCGCAGCCCCGCCACATGCGTGCTGCTGGGGTTGCCGTAATCCTGCTCCATCGCCGCGCGGGCGGCGGCCACGGCTTGCGGCAGGACGGCGTTGCTGGCGTTGCTGTCGAGGTAGATCTGTGGGGGCACGGCGGGACTCGTGGAGACTCTGGAGGAGGAGAAATTTTCGTGCAACTGCCGAGCGCAGATATACTATTTCGACCGTCTAATGGCGCGTACATAGAATGAAACGTTCTGCAAACCGCTGAAAACGAGATGAATCAACTCGACCGTTACGACCAGGCCTTGCTGGAAGCGCTGCAGCAAGACGGCACGCTGTCGACCGTCGCGTTGAGCGAACGCATCGGCTTGTCGACCACGCCCTGCTGGAAACGCGTGAAGCGGCTCGAGGACGAGGGCTATATCGAAAGACGCGTGGCCATCGTCAACCGCAAGAAGGTCGGTCTGGGCGTGACGGTGTTTGTCAGCGTACGCACCGGCCAGCACGATGAGGCGTGGCTGCAGCGCTTCGCTGCCGCGGTGGTCACGCTGCCCGAGGTGCAGGAGTTTCACCGCATGAGCGGCGACGTCGACTACCTGCTGAAGGTCGTCACCACGGACATCGACGGCTACGACGCGTTCTACAAGAAGTTGATCCGCACGGCGCAGTTGTCGGGCGTGTCTTCGGCCTTCTCGATGGAGCAGATCAAGTCCACCACCGCGCTGCCGTTGGGACTCGTCTGAGGTGCAGTAGTATCCGAGGTTTGCATGTTGGATGCGTGATGATGCGAAAATCACATGCTTAAATTATGGAACCGCGCCAACTCGAAGCATTCACCGCAGTGATGTCCACCGGCAGCATCACCGCCGCCGCGCGGCTGTTGGCGCGTTCGCAGCCGGCCATCACCCGCCTGGTGCAGGAACTCGAAGCCGAGATCGGCTACGCACTGTTCACGCGAAATGGCCCGCGCGTGACGCCCACCGCCCAGGGTTTTTTACTCCACGAAGACGCCGAGCGTGCGTTGGCCGGGCTGCGGCAGATCCACATCCGGGCCGCCGAGATCGCGCACGGTGACGCCCAGCCGCTGCTGCTGGCCGCCACGTCGGCGTTGGCGGTCGGCCTGTTGCCGCAGGCGCTGAGGCAGGTCGAACAGCAGACCGGCCCGGCGCCGATCCAGCTGCGCACGGCGGCACCCGAGCAGGTGCTGCATGCCGTGCTGACCGGCGCCGTTCAGTTGGGGGTCTGCAGCCTGCCGCTCGAGCACCGCGGGCTCGACGTGCACTGGATCGGGCAGCTGGCCTGCGTCGCCGTGCTGCCGGCCGGCGATCCACTGGCCGCGCAGGCCACCGTCCCGCTGGCGGCGCTGGCGCAACGGCGACTCATCACGATGAGCAACCCGTTTCGCCTGCGGCACCGGCTCGATGCCGAACTGGCGCAGGCCGGCCGCGCGCCCGATCGCCGCGCCGCGCTGATCGAGACCAATTCGTCGATCAACGCCCAGGCCCTTGTGCGCGCCGGCCTGGGGGTGGCGGTGCTGGAGCCGCTGACGGCCCACGGCGCGCCGCTGCCGGGCCTGGTCGTGCGGCCGGTCGACACCGACATTCCGTTCTTCTTCGGCGTCATCACGCCGCAGTCGCCGGCCTTGACCGCGCCGGTTCAGGCGCTGGTCGATGCGCTGCTGCAAGCCGCCTGCGCACTGCCCGGGTTCCAGCAGCACGATGTCGCCGACCATGGCCGGCTCTTGCACGAGGGCACGCTCAACGCCGGTGCACCGCGCCGTGCCCGCGCCCGCGCGGCCAAAGGAACGGTTCGATGATTGCCACCGAGCCGGCTGGCCTGCCCGCTCTGGAGGCACGTCTGCGTCAGGACCTGCAATGGCTGGGTCTGCCCGCGCGACGCTGGGTGCCTGCATCGGCGCACGGCGACGTGCTCGACACGGCCATCGTCGGCGGCGGAATGGCCGGGCTGGCGCTGGCCGCGTCGCTGACCCACCTGGGCGTGCAGGCGGCTATCTTCGACCGCGCACCTGCGGGCTACGAGGGCCCCTGGGCGACCACGGCGCGGATGGAAACGCTGCGCTCGCCGAAAGAGCTGACCGGGCCGGCGCTGGGGCTGCCCGCGCTCACTTTTCGCGCCTGGTTCGAAGCCCAGTTCGGCCTGGCCGCATGGGAGGCGCTGGACAAGATCCCGCGACTGCAGTGGGCCGACTACCTGCGCTGGTACCGACATGTGCTGGGGCTGGACCTGCGCAACCGGCAGCAGGTGCGCGCGGTGCACCCGCGCAGCGACGGTCTGGTGCAGCTGGACCTGGTCGACGCGGCCGAGGGCGGTCGCGGCTACCGGGTGCTGGCCCGCCACGTCGTGCTGGCCACCGGCCGCGATGGCCTCGGCGGCCCCTGGGTCCCGGACTGGGCGCACGCGTTGCCGCGCGCGTGCTGGCAGCACTCGTCCGACGCGTGGGACGGCGCCTCGCTGCGCGGCCTGCGTGTGGCGGTCATCGGCGGTGGCGCGTCGGCGATGGACGCGGCCGCGACCGCGCTGGAAGGGGGCGCCGCGCGTGTCGATCTGTTGATCCGCCGCGCCGACCTGCCGCGCGTCAACAAGGGCAAAGGGGCCGGCAGCCCCGGCATGGCGCATGGGTTCTGGACCCTGCCCGACGCCTGGAAGTGGCGCTTTCGTCACTACATCAACGTGCAGCAGGTGCCGCCGCCGCACGGCAGCACGCTGCGCGTGTCGCGCCACCCGAATGCGTTTTTCCATCTCGGGGCGCCGGTGCAGCGCGTGGTGCAGGGCGACGATGGCGCTTTGCGCGTCGACACCGCCAAAGGGGCGCTTGCCGCCGATCGGCTGATCTTCTGCACCGGCTTTCGAACCGACTGGGCACGGCGCCCGGAGTTCGCATCGTTTGCGCGGCACGTTCGTTTGTGGCAGGACCGTTACACGCCGCCGGCCAGCGAAGAAGACGCCGAACTCGACGCTTCACCCGATCTGGGCGCGCTGTTCGAGTTCCAGGAAAGGTCGCCCGGCTGCTGCCCCGGCCTGGCGCGCGTGCACTGCTTCAACTACGCCGCCACGCTGTCGCACGGCGCGGCCACCGGCGACATTCCGCAGATCAGCGACGGCGCGCAGCGGCTGGCGCGCGGCCTGGCCGCGCAGTTGCTCGCCGACGACGTGGCGCTGCACTTCGACGCCATGAAGCGTTATGCAGAACCCGAGCTGTTCGGCGATGAATGGACGCCGGCCGAGTTCCCCGCCTATGCCGAGGGCGTCCGGTGACCGGCTGGTTGCTGCGCCGGCTGGCGCAGGCTGCCGTGGTGGTGGCGCTGATGACGCTGATCGTCTTCGTCGGCCTGCACGCCATCGGCAACCCGATCGACATCCTGATCGGCGAAGACCTGAACCAGCAGGAGCGGCTGGAGGCCATACACCGGCTCGGGCTGGACCAGCCTTTGTGGCGGCAGTACCTGGCCTTCGTCGACGGCGCGCTGCACGGCAGTCTGGGCAAGAGCTTCGTCTACCAGGAAGATGCGATCCGCCTGATCCTGCACCGCCTGCCCGCGACGATGGAACTGGCCGTCGGCGCGCTGCTGCTGGCGGTGCTGATCGGCGTGCCGCTGGGCCTCTTCGCGGGCATGAAACCCGAGCATCCGCTGGCCAAGGCCGTGCTGGCGGCGAGCATCGTCGGCTTCTCGCTGCCCACGTTCTGGGTCGCGCTGATGCTGATCATGGTGTTCAGCGTGCAGCTCGGCTGGCTGCCGGCCAGCGGCCGCGGCGCGACTCGCGAGCTGCTGGGCGTGCCATGGTCGTTCCTGACGCTCGACGGCTTGCAGCACCTGGTGCTGCCCGCGTTCAACCTGGCGCTGTTCAAGATCTCGCTGGTGCTGCGGCTGACGCGCGCCGGCGTGCGCGAGGTGCTGCCGCAGGACTACGTGAAGTTCGCGCGCGCCAAGGGCCTCCCGCCCACGCGCGTGGTGCTGATGCACGTGATGCGCAACACCATGATCCCGCTGGTCACGGTGCTGGGGCTGGAACTGGGCGCGACCATCGCCTACGCGGTGGTCACCGAAACCATCTTCGCCTGGCCCGGCGCGGGTCAGGCGCAGCACCAGTGATATCTTGAACAGCGCCAGGTTAAAGGCCGGAAGTACCAGGTGCTGCAGCCCGTCGAGCGTGAGCCAGGACCACTGCACGCCGAACAGCTCGCGCGTGGCGCCGCGACCGCTCGCGGGCAGCCAGCCGAGCTGCACGCTGAACACCATGATCAGCATCAGCGCGACCCAGAAG
>JBDSZM010000136.1:0-3147 GCA_039925165.1 Burkholderiaceae bacterium | reverse complement strand
GCCACCACGCTGTCGGGCGGCGAGGCGCAGCGCGTCAAGCTCGCGCTCGAACTGAGCAAGCGCGATACCGGCCGCACGCTCTATATATTGGACGAGCCGACGACCGGACTGCATTTCGCCGATATCGATCTTCTGCTGCGCGTGCTGCACCAGTTGCGCGACGCCGGCAACACCATCGTCGTGATCGAGCACAACCTCGACGTGATCAAGACCGCCGACTGGATCGTCGACATGGGGCCGCTCGGCGGCGCCGGCGGCGGCACGGTCGTCGCGACCGGCACCCCCGAGCAGGTGGCGGCTAACCCGACGAGCCACACCGGGCGCTACTTGGCGCCACTGCTCGCGGCATGAGCTGAGGGTGCCGCTCGCGCGTGGACATCTTCATCTCGTATTCGTCGCAGGATGCCGGGCTCGCCGAGCAACTGACACACCGCCTGCGCGGCGAAGGCCACACGGTCTTCTTCGACCGCGAATCGCTGCTGCCGGGCGAGGCCTACGACCGACACATCCGCGAGGCGGTGCAGGGCTGCGACCGCTTCGTATTCTTGCTCAGCGCCGATTCGATCGGCCCCGGCAGTTATGCCCTGAGCGAACTCGCGATGGCCCGCGAGCGCTGGCCGGTGCCGGCCGGCCATGTGCTGCCGGTGGCGGTCGGCCCGGTCGACTACGACGCGTTACCGCCGTACCTGGGTGCGCTGACCGTCTTCAGGCCGAGCGGCGACGCGGTCGCCGACGTGGTGGCACTGCTCGGCGCGCAGGAACGGCGACGCCGCCTCCGTGTCGCCTGCGGTGCCGGCGCCGCACTGGCCGCGCTCGCGCTCATTGGCGGCGCCGCGTGGTGGTGGTTTGCGCCGGTGCCTTCGACGCTGGCCCGCACGTCGGGTTCGAGCGCCGCTTCATCGAGCGTCACTTCGGCGGCCGCCAGCCCTGCGGCGCCGGCGGCGAGCCAGGCCGCCACCGCGCCGATCGCCGAGCCGGTGCGGCTGGTGGGCATGCTCACCAACAGCGGCTGGATGATCCATCTCGATGTGGTCGGGCCGGCGCGGCCGCGCGAGATCTTCGTGCGATGGGAGGGCGAGCCCGGCTTTGGCAGCACCGGCTTGCAGTCGACGCGCGACTCGCAGACCGGGCTGCCGCTGCCGCGCATGGACATCGAACTCGAGGTCGATCCCAAGGCGCCGCTCGCGAAGCGCCGAATCGATGTGCGCTACGACGATGCCGTCGGTCGCTCGCACGGGCCGTATGCGCTGATCTTCGATCCAAAGGCGCAAGTCGTGGCGGAGACGCGCCAGTTGCTCGAAGCGACGCGCGCTTCGTGGCTCTCGTTTCGCGAGTATCCCGCCGGCCACCGGTTGGTGTATTTCACCCACCTGGTCTCGAACCGCAACGGGTTGAGCGAGATCCGCTATTCGGTCGACACCGACGCGCTCGACCAGCGATTCGAGATCACGCCCGACTGGGGCGGCCCGGGCGCGCCGCGCATCCGCGAGAGCGACCCCCTCATGATCGAGATCCCGATGGCGGCGCGCTATGTCCGGGTCCAGCTCGTCTATGCCGACGGCGGCGTGGCGCCGGCACGCCGCTTCGATGTCCGGCCCGGCTGAACGCCCGATAGACCCCTAGACTTCACCGCCCTTCGAGGAGCCGCCATGGCATTGAGCATCGACTACTACTTCGCGCCCCAGTCACCCTGGACTTACCTCGGCCACGCGCGCTTCACCGCGATGGCGCGCGCCGCCGGTGCCGCGGTGCAGCCGCGGCCGGTCGACTTCGGCAAGATCTTCGCCGCCTCGGGCGGACTCCCGCTGGCCAAGCGCGCAGCGCAGCGGCAGGCCTATCGGCTGGTCGAGCTGGCACGCTTTCGCGACCACGTCGGGGTGCCGCTGAACCTGCAGCCGAAATTCTTTCCGGTCCCGGCCGATCGCGCGGCCCGGCTCCTGATCGCCGTCGACATGCACGACGGCAGCGAAGCAGCGATGACGCTCGCCGGCACCGTGTTCGGCGGCGTGTGGGGCGACCAGCGCAATATCGACGCCGATGCCGACCTGGCGCAGATGCTGGCCGAGCACGGCCTGCCGGCGCGTCGCATCGAGGACGCCCTCGCCGCCGACGTGCAGCAGCGCTACGAGCGCGATACCCAGCACGCGATCGATCTCGGCGTGTTCGGCGCACCCACCTATGTGATCGACGGCGAACTCTTCTGGGGCCAGGACCGGCTCGACTTCGTCGAGCGGCGCCTCGCGCAGGGTTGAACGTGCGGCGCCGCACCGCCCTGCTGCTGTTGGCCGCAGGCGCCGCGTTCGGGCCGCTGCGGGCCAGGGCCGAGCCCTAGCGCGGCCCGCTGTTCGACGCACCCGCCCTACAACGAAGAGGCGCAGGCGCCGCACCCGCTGCCCGACGTGCTGGGCCGCCTGCGGCGCAGCGGGGTGGCGGCGATGGTCGCCAACAGCCGGCCGAACGACGGCAGCCGCACGCTCGCGGCGGCGCAGGCCGAGAGCCGCGCCGCGGGCGTGCGGGTGCTGCCGTTCGTGCGCCTGTACCGCAACCGCGCCGACTGCAGTGGCTGGTTCAAGGACTAGAGCATCCATGCGATGGTGCTGCGCGAACTCGCCGTCGGCACCCCTGCCGGTCCGTACGTCGGGCTCGGCGAATTCCACCTCTACGACAGCGCCGATGCCGACCCGCCGGTGGCGCGCCAGTTGATGCAGCTTGCGCAGGAGCGCGGACTCGCAGTGCTCGCGCACGTCGATGCGCCGGCGATCGAGCGGCTGATGGCACACGCACCGCGCGCGGCTGATCCGGGCCCACACCGGCATCGACGGCGCGCCGATGGCGACCGTGCGCTCGCTGCTCGAGCGCCACCCGACCCTGATGGGCAAGTTGTCGTACCGGCCCGGCCTGACGCGGGCCGACGGCCACCTCGCATCGGAATGGAAGGCGCTGCGGTCCGAGCACCCGGAGCGCTTCCTGATCGGCTCCGACACCTGGATCAATGCGCGCTGGCAGGACTACGAGGCGCTGATGCAGGCGGCGCGGCTGTGGCTTGGCGACCTCGACCCCGCGGTGGCGCGGCGCATCGCCTGGGACGACGGTGCCACGCTGTTCAAGCTCGCGCCATGAAAAAGGCCGGTGCAAGCACCGGCCTCT
>JBDSZM010000135.1:0-2789 GCA_039925165.1 Burkholderiaceae bacterium | reverse complement strand
CCATCACGATGGCGAGACCATCGGGCTTGACGCGCCGCTGCAGCTCGTTGGCGAGCATCGTGACGGCCTCTTCCTGGATCTGCGGGCGGCTCATGATCCAGTCGCAGATGCGCGCGTACTTCGACAGTCCGATCAGGTTCGAGTGCTCGTTGGGCAGGATGCCGATCCAGACCCGTCCCATGATCGGGCACAGGTGGTGCGAACAGGCGCTGCGGACCTTGATCGGGCCGACGATCATCAACTCGTTCAGGTGCTCGACGTTCGGAAACTCGGTCACCGCGGGGATCGGCACGTAGCGTCCGCGGAACACCTCGGTCAGGAACATCTTGGCCACCCGCTGCGCGGTCTCGGCGGTGTTGTGGTCGCCGTCGGTGTCGATCACGAGCGCGCGCAGCACCTCGCCCATCTTGGCTGCGACTTCGTCGCGCAGTTCGTCGATCTCGCCCTCGCGGACGCAAGCGGCGATGTTGTCGTTGGCGTGATAACGGCAGCGGGCGTCGAGCAGCCGCGAGCGGATCCGCTCCGAGGCCGGACGGCTGTCTGCTTCTTCTGCGCGCTCTGGCATGCTGGCTCTCGGTAGCTTCGGCCCCCAGGGGACGATGCTGCAGGGTAACCCAGCCCCGTAGACTGCGCGCGGTGGACCCACCTGCCGCCGCCGCCGCCGCTTCGCTGCCACTGGCGCGCCTGCTCGGGCATGCCGCCGCCGCGGTGCAGGCGGTCGGCGCCGGCGAGTCGCTCACCACCGCGCTCATGCGTTGCCCGGCCGACGCACGCGCCGGCACCCAGGCGCTCGCCTTCCATGCTCTGCGCTGGCTCGGCTCGGCGCGGTGGGCGCGCACCTGGCTTGCGCCCAAGGCCCCGCCGCCGGCGGTCGATGCTCTGCTGCTGGTGGCGCTGGCGCTGCTGTGGCCGCAGGCGTCGCCGCCCTATGCCGAGCACACCGTGGTCGATCAGGCGGTCGCCGCGGCACGCCGCAGCGCCCCGCGCAGCGCGGGGTTCGTCAATGCGGTGTTGCGGCGCGTCCTGCGCGAGCGCGATGCGATCGTCGCGGCGGCGCTTGCCGACGATCCGGTCGCGCGACACAACCACCCGCGCTGGTGGATCGACCGCCTGCGTGCCGACTGGCCCGACGCGTGGCCGGCGATCCTCGAGGCCGACAACTTGCGCCCGCCCTTGACGCTGCGCGTGAATGCGCGCCGTGGCAGCGCGGGCGACTACGTGGCACGGCTGGCCCAGGCCGGTCTGGCAGCCGAGGCGATCGGCGCGCAAGCGGTGCGGCTGGCCGCACCGTGTCCGGTCGGTCGGCTGCCGGGGTTTGCGCAGGGCGACGTTTCGGTGCAGGACGCCGCCGCACAGCGCGCCGCCCCGCTGTTGTTGGGCAGCGGGCTGCCACCCGGCGCGCATGTGCTCGACGCCTGCGCCGCGCCCGGCGGCAAGACGGCGCACCTGCTGGAACTGGCCGAGCTCGACCTGCTCGCGCTCGACGCCGACCCGGCGCGGCTGCTGCGGGTGGGCGAGACGCTCGGCCGGCTCGGTCTGGCCGCCGAGGTCCGCGCTGGCGACGCCGGCGAACCGGCGGGCTGGTGGGACGGCCGGCGGTTCGACGCGATCCTGCTCGACGCGCCCTGCAGCGCCTCGGGCATCGTGCGCCGGCATCCCGACATCCGCTGGCTGCGCCGGGCTGCCGACATCGACGCGCTGGCCGCCACCCAGGCGCGTTTGCTCGAGGCGCTGTGGCCGACCCTGGCGCCCGGCGGCCGACTGCTCTATTCGACCTGCTCGGTCTTCCGCGCCGAGGGCCAGGCGGTCGCCGACGCGTTTTTGCAACGCCATCCCGACGCCTCGGTGGCGCGCGACCCGGTCTCGCCCGGTCACCTGCTGCCGCTGCCCGACAATGGGGCGGCGCCCGCGGCCGCCGGTTTCAGTACCGCGGCGGACGGCTTCTTCCACCTGTTGATCCAGCGAGCCTGATCGAACCGCCGCGAGACTGACCGCCCATGCCCTTTGCCGGAACCCGACCGACGAGTGCGGCCGCCGCCGGCAGCGGCCGCCCCGCAGCGCGCTGGCGGACCTGGTTGCGCGCACTGGCGCTGATCGCCGGACTCGCCTGCATCGGCCTGCTGCCTGCCACGCGTGCGGCCGAGGCCGAACTGAGCCAGTTCGAGGTGCAGCACAACGAGGACGGCGTGCTGCTGAGCTACGCCGTCGATTTCGAGCTTTCGCGCGCGGTCGAGGACGCGCTGTCGAAGACGGTGCCGCTCTATTTCGTCGCCGAGGCGCAGGTATTCCGCGACCGCTGGTACTGGCGCGACCGGCGCGTCGCGAGCACGGTGCGGGTCTGGCGCATCGTCTACCAGCCGCTGACCCAGATCTACCGCGTCACCTTCGGCGGGCTGAGCCAGAACCACGCGACCCGTGCCGAGGCGCTGGCCGCGATCAGCCGCGGCACACGCTGGAAGATCGCCGAACCGGGTCAGATCGAGGAGGGCAGCCGTCACTACGTCGAGTTCAGCTACCGGCTCGATACCTCGCTGCTGCCGCGCCCGCTGCAGATCGGCATCTCGGGCCAGCCGGACTGGACGCTCGCGGTCAGCCGCACGCAGCGCTTCGATTGAACGCCGGCACCCTCGCCATGACCAAATCGTCGCGCTGGGCCTGGGTCGTCTCGAGCGTGGCGATCACGGGGGTGGGCATGGTGCTCATCTTCCTGCTTTCGATCGCGACGAATCGTCCGTCGCTGTACGAACGCCACTACGTCTGGCTGTTCTGGGTCAACGTCACCGCGGCGG
>JBDSZM010000134.1:0-6821 GCA_039925165.1 Burkholderiaceae bacterium | reverse complement strand
TGGGCGCTCGACCAGTACGGCTTCCGGACCCTGATCGCGCCGAGCTACGCCGACATCTTCTACAACAACTGCTTCAAGAACGGCCTGCTGCCGATCCGCCTGTCCGAGCACGAGGTGGCGCGCCTGTTCGACGAGGTCGCGGCCTTCGTCGGCTATGCCTTGACGGTCGATCTGGAGCGTCAGGTCGTGATCAAGCCCGATGGCGTCGAACTGGCCTTCGAGGTCGAGCCGTTTCGCAAGTTCTGCCTGCTCGGCGGTTATGACGACATCGGGCTGACCCTGAGGCACGCCGACCAGATCAAGGCCTACGAGTCCGAGCGGCTGCTGCGCAAGCCCTGGCTGGGACAGACGCTGTGAAGATCGCGGTCCTGCCCGGTGACGGCATCGGCACCGAGATCGTGGCGCAGGCGCTGCGCGTGCTCGACTGTCTCGACCTGAAGATCGAGACCGAATCCGCGCTCGTCGGCGGCGCCGCCTACGACGCCCACGGTCACCCGTTGCCCGATGCCACGCTCGCGCTCGCCAAGGCCGCCGACGCCGTTCTGTTCGGCGCGGTGGGCGACTGGAAGTACGACAGGCTCGACCGCGCGCTGCGTCCGGAGCAGGCGATCCTCGGCCTGCGCAAGCACCTCGGCCTCTTCGCCAACTTCCGTCCGGCGATCTGCTATGCCGAGCTGACGCACGCATCGAGCCTGAAACCGGAGCTGGTATCAGGGCTGAACATCCTGATCGTGCGCGAGCTCACCGGCGACATCTACTTCGGACAGCCGCGCGGGCGCCGCACGGCCCCGGACGGCCCCTACGCAGGTGCCGAGGAAGCCTTCGACACCATGCGCTACACGCGCCCGGAAATCGAACGCATCGCGCACGTCGCTTTCAAGGCCGCGCGCGGCCGCAACCGTCGGCTCACGAGCGTCGACAAGGCCAACGTGCTCGAGACCTTCCAGTTCTGGAAGGACGTCGTGACCGAGGTGCACGCGCAGTATCCTGACGTCGCGCTCGATCACCTGTATGTCGACAACGCGGCGATGCAGCTCGTGAAGGCGCCCAAGTCGTTCGACGTGATCGTGACCGGCAACATGTTCGGCGACATCCTGTCCGACGAGGCCGCGATGCTGACGGGCTCGATCGGCATGCTGCCGTCGGCGTCGCTGAACGATCGCCGACAAGGCCTCTTCGAGCCGAGCCACGGCAGCGCGCCCGACATCGCCGGCAAGGATCTTGCAAACCCGCTGGCTACAATTCTCTCGGCCGCAATGATGTTTCGATATTCGCTCGACCAACCCGAGGCCGCGGACCGCATCGAAGCCGCGGTCCAGCAAGTTCTTGCCGATGGACTGCGGACCGCGGACATCTGGTCCGAAGGCACCCGACGGGTCGGTACCCGCGAGATGGGCGACGCGGTGGTGGCGGCGCTCTCGGTTGCCCCTTCGGGTGGCTGAGGGGGCTGCAACGCTCCACCCGCGACGCTCTTGCGCCGCCACGGCGTCCGCGCCGCACATGACTGAAAGGCGATACGGATGATGCTCACGGGATTGGTCGGCTGGCGCGGCATGGTGGGCTCGGTCCTGATGGACCGGATGCGCGCCGAAGGCGACTTCGACCTGATCGAGCCGATGTTCTTCAGCACCAGCAACGTCGGTGCGCCCGCGCCGTCGATGGCGAAGAACGAGCCCACGCTGCTCGATGCGCACGACATCGCTGCGCTCGCGCGTTGCCAGACCATCATCACCTGCCAGGGCGGCGAGTACACCAAGGCGGTGCACCCGAAGCTGCGCGCGGCCGGCTGGAAGGGTTGCTGGATCGACGCCGCCAAGACCCTGCGCATGAACGACGACGCGGTGATCGTGCTCGATCCGATCAACCTGCCGGTCATCCGGGCGGCGATGGCGCGCGGCGTGCGTAACTACATTGGCGGCAACTGCACCGTCAGCGGCATGCTGATGGGCGTGGGCGCGCTCTTCAAGGCCGACCTGGTCGAGTGGATGAGCTGCAGCACCTACCAGGCCGCGTCGGGCGGTGGGGCCCAGCACATGCGCGAACTGCTGACCCAGTACGGCACGCTCTACGCCGAGGTGCGAGGCCTGCTCGACGACCCCGCCTCGGCCATCCTCGAGATCGACCGGCAGGTGACGGCGCGCCAGCGCGGCATGTCGGCGGACGCGACCGCCCATTTCGGCGTCCCGCTCGGCGGCAGCCTGATCCCGTGGATCGACAGCGATCGCGGCGACGGCACCAGCCTCGAGGAATGGAAGGGAGGCGCCGAGACCAACAAGATCCTCGGCCGTGGCGACGGGTTCGGCACTCCCGCCACGCCGATCGACTCGACCTGCGTACGGGTCGGAGCGATGCGTTGTCACAGTCAGTCACTCACCTTCAAGCTCAAGAAGGATGTGCCGCTGGCCGATATCGAGGCCATGATCGCCTCCGACAACGACTGGGTGACCGTGGTGCCGAACCAGCGCGAGGCGACGATGCGTGGCCTGACACCGGTGGCGGTCAGCGGGACGCTGTCGATTCCGGTCGGGCGACTCCGCAAGCTGGCGATGGGGCCGACGTATCTCGGCGCCTTTACGGTGTCCGACCAGTTGCTGTGGGGTGCGGCCGAACCGTTGCGTCGCACCTTGCGCATCCTGCTGGCGCAGTGACGCCGCCGGAACACTGCGTTAGCGCTCATTAAACCTGATGCAAAGCTTTCGATTGCTCAGATATCGTATTGGTCTCGTTGAATTTTTTGTCGGATGACCGCGGGTCTTGTCCGTTACCGATCCGACCGATGAGGCCGGTTCCATGCATTGGGGAGCAGCCTTGAAAAGAACATCGACGCTTGCCGGGCGCTTCGCCCTGACCGGGATCGCGCTCGCCGCTGCCTGCCTGGGCGCCGGCAATGCGATGGCGCTGGGGCTGGGTCGCTTGTCGGTGCAGTCGGCGCTCGGCGAGTCGCTGCGGGCCGAGATCGACATCACCACCATGACGCCCGAAGAGGCCGCCAGCATGCGGGTGCGGATCGCCACGCCCGATGCCTTTCGCGCTGCAGGCGTCGACTACAACGCGGTGCTGCCGGGCACGCAGGCCGTGCTGCTGCGCCGCAGCGACGGCCGACCGTATCTGCGTCTGACCAGCAACCGCCCGGTTCAGGAGCCTTTCGTCGATGTGATCCTCGAGGTCACCTGGCCGTCGGGCCGGCTGGTGCGCGAGTACACGATGCTGTTCGACCCGCCGACCCTGGCGCGTGCACCGGAATCGGTACCGGTGGCCCCGGCCACCCCGGCGCGGATCACCGCCGCTCCCGTGCCGCCTGCCCCTGCCTTGGCCGCCGCGCCGACCCCGCCGCGGACCGTCGAACGGCGCGCGCCGCCGGCTCCGCTGGCCCAGGCGCCGGCGCCGGCCGGCGCCGATCCGGCCCGACCGCCACCCGCGACCGGTTCGGCCGGTGGCGGCGCCGACGAATACCGGGTGCGTCCCGGCGACAGCCTGACCCGCATCGCGACCCGAACCCAGCGCGCGGGCGTGTCGCTGGACCAGATGCTGGTGGCGCTGTTCCGCAGCAATCCCGCGGCCTTCATCGAAAGCAACATGAACCGGTTGCGCGCCGGTGCCGTGCTCTCGGTGCCGAGCGCCGAAGCCGCCGGTGCGACGCCCGCGAGCGAGGCACGCCAGGTCATCCAGGCGCAGAGCGCCGATTTCGGAGCCTACCGGCAGCGCCTGGCGGGCGGGGTGCCGACGGCGCGCGCCGATGCGCCGACCCGCCAGGCCAGCGGCAAGGTCGAGGCGCAGGTCGACGACCGCCGTGCCGGCGCAGCGACCGTGCCCGACCGGCTGACCCTCAGCCGGGGCGGCGCGGCGACCAGCGGCAGCGACGAAGCGCGCATTTCGAGGGATCGCGCCGCAGCCGCGGCGTCGGGCCGTCTGGGCGAGCTCAGCCGCAACGTCAATGAGCTGGTCCAGGCCGCCTCCAGCGCAGCGACCTCCCGCACCCCGGTCGGCGGCGCGGCACCCGCACCGGGCACCTTGGTGGCGGCGGCGCCGATGGCTGCCGCACCGGCACCTGCCACGGCACTGCCGGCGCCGGCCCCGTCACCTGCCGCATCGTCCGCCATGCCAGCCGTCACTGTCGCGACGCCGGGCGTCGCCGCATCGGCGGTCGCGCTGCCTGCGCCGATGGCAAGCGCTTCCGGTCCGATGGCGGCGGCGGTGGCCGCCTCGGCGGCCCGCGTCGTGCCGCCGCCCCCGGCGGTCGCCGTCGCAACCGGCAAGTCGACCGGCTTCACGGCCTGGATGGAAGAGAACCCGCTGCTGCTGGCGGCCGGCGCCGCCCTGGTCGCGCTGCTCGGGGGCCTGGGCATCTATCGGCTCACTCAGCGCGCACGGCGCGACAGCGGCGAGACCTCGTTCCTCGAAAGCCGCCTGCAACCAGACTCGTTCTTCGGCGCCAGCGGCGGGCAACGGATCGACACCCGCGATGCCGGCACCGCCTCGTCGTCGATGAGCTACTCGCTGAGCCAGCTCGATGCGATCGGCGATGTCGACCCGGTCGCCGAGGCCGATGTGTACCTGGCCTACGGCCGCGACCTGCAGGCCGAGGAGATCTTGAAGGAGGCGATGCGCAGCACGCCCGAACGGCCCGCGATCCGGACCAAGCTGCTCGAGGTCTATGCCAAGCGGCGCGACACCAAGGCTTTCGAGCTCCTCGCCGCGCAGCTGTTTGCGCTGACCCGCGGTCAGGGCGACGACTGGGCGAAGGCGCAGGAGATGGGCAGCCTGATCGACTCCGACAATCCGATGTACCGCCCGGGTGGCATGCCGGCCAACCTGCCGCCGACCGCCGACCGTGCGGGCGAGGCGCTCGGCGTGAGCACGATGCCGCAGTCGGTGATGCCCGCCAGCTCGAGCTTCCGGTCCGCGTTCGACGCCACCACGCAGGCGCCGCCCGCGACCGACCTCGATCTCGACCTGGATCACGCGAACGCGGCCGCCTCGGCATATGTCACGACGCAGGCCTTTGCGCCCGAACCGCGCCAGGAAGCCGGCCTCAGCGGGCCGATGAACTTCGATCTGTCCGCACCGGACCTGTCGGTGCCGAACCTCGATTCGCCGGACCTGTCCGGCGCGCCGGCTTTGGTGCCGGCTCCGGCGGCAACGCGCGACCAGCCGCTGGCGTTCGACCTGTCATCGATCTCGCTCGACCTCGATCCGCCGTCCGAACCGACGCATCTGGCCGCCCGGTCACCGGCGCCCGCCGCCGCGTCGACCGACTTCGAACTGCCGCACGACGGCGGCGACGACGCGGACGACAGCGACGATCCGATCAGCCGCAAGCTCGACCTGGCCGAGGAGTTCCGCCAGATCGGCGACATGGACGGTGCGCGCGACCTGCTGCAGGAGGTGGTTGCCAAGTCGTCCGGCGCGGTGAAAGCGCGCGCGCAGGGCATGCTCGACGAGATCAGCTGACGCCGGCACCCGCCGGCGTTCCGCTCGCGCCCGCGGCGCACACCGCATGCGCCTGGCCCTCGGCGTCAGCTACCACGGTGCGGCCTACCGTGGCTGGCAGAGCCAGCCCGACGGCGCGACGGTACAGGACCATCTCGAGCAGGCGCTGTCCCGCTTTGCCGACCGGCCGCTGCGCAGTCACTGTGCCGGTCGCACCGACACCGGCGTGCACGCGCTGAACCAGATCGTCCACATCGATGTCGACATCGAGCGCGAGACCCAGTCCTGGGTCCGCGGCGTCAACCGCTACCTGCCGCACGACATCGCGATCCAATGGTGCCTGCCGGTGCCGGCATCCTTCCACGCCCGTTACAGCGCGCACGGCCGACGCTATGTCTACCTGCTGCTCGAGTCGCCGGTGCGGCCGAGCATCGAACGCGGCGCGGCGGGCTGGACCTTTCACCCGCTCGATGCCGATCGCTTGCGCGACGCGGCCGCACGACTCGTCGGCGAGCACGACTTCAGCGCTTTTCGCAGCGCGCAGTGCCAGGCGGTCTCGCCGGTCAGGCAGCTGCGCTCGATCCGGATCACGCGCCACGGCGCGTACTGGCGCTTCGAGTTCGACGCCAGCGCCTTCCTCCACCACATGGTGCGCAACCTGATGGGCGGCTTGCTGGCCGTCGGGCAGGGCAGGCGCGACGCCGACTGGCTGGCGGCGGTGCTGGCGGCGTGCGACCGCACCCGCGCAGCGCCCACCTTTCCGGCCGCCGGACTCTACTTCGCGGGGCCGTACTACGATCCCGTGTATGCGCTGCCGACCCGCAGCGCCGCGATGGACTGGCTGCCCGGATGAACCCGCGAACCCGAATCAAGATCTGCGGCATCACGCGCGAGGCCGACCTCGATGCCGCGGTCGATGCCGGCGCCGACGCGGTCGGGTTCGTCTTCTATGCGCCCAGCTCGCGCCACCTCGAGCTGGAACGCGCGCGCCGGCTGGCGGAACGCCTGCCGCCGTTCGTGACGCCGGTCGGCCTGTTCGTCAACGCGGCGCCAGACGATATCGCTGCGGCGATCGCCGTGATTCCGGGCCTGCTGCTGCAATTCCACGGCGACGAAACGCCGGCCGAATGCGATCGCCACCAGCGGGCCTACCTGCGCGCCGCGCGGATGGCACCGGGCTTCGATTTGCTAGACTTCGCGGCCCGCTTCAGCCATGCCCAGGCGATCCTGCTCGACGCCCATGTCGATGGCTACGGCGGCGCTGGAAAGGTCTTCGATTGGTCCGACATTCCTCCCGACGTGCCCCATCGCCTCGTTTTGTCTGGTGGGTTGCATGCCGAAAATGTGATCCATGGCGTGCTGAGCGTCCGGCCCTGGGCCGTTGACGTCAG
>JBDSZM010000133.1:0-7709 GCA_039925165.1 Burkholderiaceae bacterium | reverse complement strand
AAGGTCGCGCCATGTCCGACGACATCGCCACCCTGCGTCGCATCCTGCGGGATTGCCGCGTCATCGCCATCGTCGGCCTGTCGGCCGACTGGAACCGGCCCAGCAATTTCGTCGGCAAGTACCTGCAACACCACGGCTATCGCGTGATTCCGGTCAATCCGCGCTATGCCGCGGACCCGGCCGGCGTGCTCGGGCAGAAGTGCCACGCGAGCCTGGCCGACATCGACGAGCCGGTCGACATGGTGGACGTGTTCCGACGCACCGAGGATGTCATGCCGATTGCTCAGCAGGCGATCGACCTGGGCGCGAAGTGCCTGTGGCAGCAGATCGGCGTGCGCAACGAGGAAGCCGACCGCCAGGTACGCGCCGCCGGGCTGGATTCGGTGATGGACCGCTGCGTCAAGATCGAGCATGCGCGGCTGTTCGGCGGGCTGCACTGGGCCGGCGTCAATACCCGCGTGCTGTCGGCGCGGCGTCGAGCGTGACCCGGCGCACGCTGAGCGCGACACCGTCGTCACACATACAACGAGGGCACCGTCGATGCGCTGTCTACCCTTCCTGATGTTCGGCGTCACCCTGACGGCGGCGCATGGCGCAACGTCAAGCCGGGCTGTTCCGAGATTCGCCAGGTTGGGGACGCCCGGTACGTCGAGCGCTCCAACAATGGCGAAGTCATGCTGATGACCGTCAAACCTTAGACCGAGCCGTGGCCGACCACGCCTATCAGCCCGAAACCCTGGCGATCCACGCCGGGCAGATCCCCGACGCC
Source organism: Burkholderiaceae bacterium (assembly GCA_039925165.1). Lineage (GTDB taxonomy): Bacteria > Pseudomonadota > Gammaproteobacteria > Burkholderiales > Burkholderiaceae_C > JBDSEG01. The sequence continues at coordinate 6,940 of JBDSZM010000133.1, read as the reverse complement.
GCGACCGGGGCGCGCGCACTGCCGATTTACCAGACCACGAGCTTCGTCTTCGACAGCGCCGACCATGCGGCGTCGCTGTTCAACCTGCAGACCTTCGGCAACGTCTACTCGCGCCTGTCCAACCCGACCGTCGCGGCGCTCGAGGAGCGCGTCGCGGCGCTCGAGGGCGGTCGCGCCGCCGTCGCGTCTGCCAGCGGCATGGCCGCCGAGGCGATGGCGCTGATGACGATCCTGCAGTCCGGCGACCACGTCGTCGCGGCCGGCGCGCTGTATGGCGGCAGCGTCACGCTGCTGGCAACGAGCCTGGCCAAGTTCGGCATCACCACGACCTTCGTCGACGCGAGCGACCCCGACGCCATCGCCGCGGCGATGCGGCCGGCCACCCGCGCGGTCTTCGCCGAGAGCCTGGGCAACCCGAGCCTGGCGGTGCTCGACATCGCTGGCGTCGCCGACGTCGCGCATGCCCACGGCGTGCCGCTGGTGGTCGACAACACGGTGCCGTCACCCTTCCTGTGCAACCCGCTGCGGCTGGGCGCCGACATCGTCGTCCACTCGGCCACCAAGTACCTGGCGGGCCACGGCACCACGCTCGGCGGCGTGATGGTCGAGTCGGGCCGGCCGCAGGGCGGGTTCGCCTGGAACAACGGCAAGTTCCCGGGTATGACCGAGCCGTCGCCCGGCTATCACGGCGTCAGGTTCCACGAGACCTTCGGCGACTTCGGCTTCTCGATGCGGGCCCGGATGGAGACCCTGCGCGTCTACGGCGCCGCGCTGTCGCCGATGAGCGCGTGGCAGATCCTGCAGGGCGTCGAGACCCTGCCGTTGCGGATGGAGCGGCACTGCAGCAACGCCCGTCGGGTCTCGGCCTTCCTGCGCGCCCATCCGCGCGTCGCCTGGGTCAACTATCCGGGCGACGCCGACCATCCGCAGCACGACCTCGTAAGGCGCCAGATGCGGGTGGTCGACGGGGCGCCGGGTGCGTCCGGCCTGCTGGCGTTCGGCGTCAAAGGGCCGGGCCGCAGCGCCGACGCCGATCTCGCCGCCGGCGTCAAGTTCATCGAGGCGGCCCAGTTCATGAGCCACCTCGCCAACATCGGCGATACCCGCACGCTCATCATCCATCCGGCGTCGACCACGCACCGCCAGCTCGACGCCGCACAGCAGCTCGCCGCCGGCGTGCGGCCCGACATGGTGCGGATGTCGGTCGGCCTGGAGCACATCGACGACATCCTGTGGGATATCGACCAGGCGCTCGCTCGCAGCGTCGACTGAACGGAGGCAAGCGCCATGGACGTCGGCATCTACGACCAGCATCTCGACAAGAACGCGGCCAACCACGTGGCGCTGTCTCCGGTCAGCTTCGTCGAGCGCAGCGCCGAGGTCTACGCGGACCTGCCGGCGGTGATCCACGGTCGGCGCCGCTACACCTGGGCGCAGGTGCGCGACCGCTCGGCCCGCCTCGCCGCAGCCTTGCGCGCCCTGGGCATCGGGCGCGGCGATACCGTCAGCGTGATGCTGCCCAACACGCCCGAGATGGTCGAGGCGCATTACGCGGTGCCGGCCCTCAACGCGGTGCTCAACACGCTCAACACCCGGCTCGACGCGGCGCTGCTCGCCTGGCAGATGAACCACTGCGAAGCGCAGGTGCTGATCACCGATAGCGAGTTCACGCCGGTGATGCGCGAAGTGCTGCGCATCCTGCGCGACGAGCACGGCCGCACGCCGGTCGTGATCGACGTGCTCGATACCGAACACCCCGGTCCGGGCGAGCGCGTCGGCAACCACGACTACGAGGCGCTGCTCGCGGCCCACGACCCGCTCGCGCGCCTCGATGGTCCGCGCGACGAGTGGGATGCGATCGCGGTCAGCTACACCTCGGGCACGACCGGAGACCCGAAAGGCGTGGTCACCCACCATCGCGGCGCCTACCTCAACGCGGTCGGCAACGCGGTGACGTGGACGATGCCGAACTTTCCGCGCTACCTGTGGACCTTGCCGATGTTTCACTGCAACGGCTGGTGCTTTCCGTGGACGGTCGCGATGCTCGGTGGTGTCCACGTCTGCCTGCGCAAAGTGGATGCCGGCGCCATCCTGGCCGCCATGCGCGAGCACCGGGTCGACCACTACTGCGCCGCGCCCATCGTGCACAACCTGCTGATCGCCGCGCCGGCCGAGCAGCGCGCCGGCATCGGGCAGCAGGTGCGCGGCATGGTCGCCGGCGCCGCGCCGCCGGCCGCGATGATCGAGGGCATGGCGCGCCTGGGCTTCGACATCACCCACGTCTATGGCCTGACCGAGGTCTACGGTCCTGCTGGGGTGGCGGTCAAGCGGGCAAGCTGGGCCGACGAAACCTTGTCCGAGCAGACTCGCCTGAACGGTCGCCAGGGCGTGCGCCATCCGCTGCAGGAAGGCATGACCGTGCTCGATCCGCAGACCCTGGCGCCGACCCCGGCCGATGGACTGACCATGGGCGAGATCATGTTCCGCGGCAACGTCGTGATGAAGGGCTACCTGAAGAACCCGGCCGCCACCGACCAGGCCTTCGCCGGCGGCTGGTTCCACACCGGCGACCTGGCCGTGATGGAGCCCGACCGCTACGTCAAGATCAAGGATCGCAGCAAGGACATCATCATCTCGGGCGGCGAGAACATCTCGTCGATCGAGGTCGAGGATGCGCTGTACCGTCACCCCGACGTGCTGGCCTGCGCGGTGGTCGCGCGGCCGGACCCGAAGTGGGGCGAGACGCCTGTCGCCTTCGTCGAGTTGCGTGCAGGCGCGACGACCGGCGCGGCCGAGCTGATCGCGCATTGCAAGGGCTTGCTCGCCGGCTACAAGGTGCCGCGGCAGGTGCGCTTCGAGGCCATCCCCAAAACCTCGACCGGCAAGATCCAGAAATTCTCGCTGCGCGAACGCGCCTCGCAATCCGACCCGGAGGTTTCATGACCATCCCCCACGACGACCTGGTGCTGCGCACGCGCGATGCGCGCGGCGCGGTCATGCTCACGATGAACCGGCCGCAGGCCTACAACGCGCTGTCCGAGGCCATGATCGACGCGTTGACGCGCGAACTCGACGCGCTGTCCCGCGACGCCGGGGTGCGTGTCGTGGTGCTCGCCGGTGCCGGCAAGGCGTTCTGCGCGGGCCACGATTTGAAGGAGATGCGCGCCTCGCCGTCGACCGACTATTACCGCACGCTCTTCGAGCGCTGCGCCCACATGATGCTGGCGATCCAGCGCCTGCCGGTGCCGGTGATCGCGCGGGTCCACGGCATCGCCACCGCGGCAGGTTGCCAGCTGGTCGCCCAGTGCGACCTGGCGGTGGCAGCCCGAGGCGTGCGCTTCGCCGTCAGCGGCGTGAACCTCGGCCTCTTCTGCTCGACCCCCAGCGTCGCGTTGTCGCGCAACCTCGGCCGCAAGGCGGCGTTCGAGATGCTGGTCACGGGCGGCTTCATCAGTGCCGACGAGGCGCTCGCCAAGGGCTTGGTCAATCGCGTGGTCGAGCCCGAGGCACTCGACGCCGAGATCGAGGCGCTGGTCGCCAGCATCGTCGGCAAGCCACGGGCCGCCATCGCGCTCGGCAAGCAGCTTTTCTATCGCCAGCTCGAGACCGGCATCGCCGAGGCTTACGACGACGCGGCGCGGACGATGGCCTGCAACATGATGGACGAGAGCGCCCTCGAGGGCGTCCAGGCGTTCATTGAGAAGAGGCCGCCGGCCTGGGGCGCGCCGGGGTGACCGGAGGTTCCTCGGCCGATCCATGGGGCCGCACTTTTCTTTGGTGATCCGCTTTCCAGTTCCATCGCCGAGTCCTGACTTTCGAAGTGCGGAATCGGGCCGCCACGACGCGGCGTCAACGCTCGGCGTGGCGCCGCGCCGACGACTGCGGATACAGAGCACCCAGGGTCGACGCGCCGATGTCCTGCAGCAGCGATTCCAGCGTCGCGCCGAGATCGGCGCGCGGGGTGGCGTCGCGCGTCGACCAGACGGTATGCAAGCGATCGCGCTGGCTGGCCAGCGCCGCGTCGACCGCCGGCAGCCAGAACCGCGGCTGCTCGTGCACTGACCAGGCACCGCGCCCGCGACCGTGGTGGGCCACGGCCAGATAGCCCAGCAAGGCGGCCCGGAGCTGCGCGTCGAGCGCCGCCGGTGACCAGGCGAGCGCGGGTGTCTCGAGTCCACGCACCTGGTTGTAGCCGCGCGCCAGTCCGGCCGCGCCGAGCGCGCCGACGATGCCGCCGGCGAGCATGCCGCCACCGAGGGTCAGACCGCCGCTTGCGAGGTCGGCCTTGAGGCCCACCAGGGCGCCGCTGGCGATGCCGCCCCACAGCGCGGCCCGGCCCTCGTCGAGCGGTTCCTCGGCGGCGTAGTGCTCGGCCAGCCAGCCCAGCACCTCATCGGTGGCGTGCCCGCCCAGACCGTGCAGATGGATCAGCTGGTCGGTGCTGGCGCGCACGTCCGCCGCCAGGCGTTCGGCGAGTTGGCGCATCGCGCGCTCGCGGGCGGTCGCAGGCGGCCCCGCGGGATCGCCGCGCGGACGCAGCCCGAGGGTGCTGCCGATGTCCTTGAAGCGCCCGATCCAGTCGGCATCGCCCACCGTCTCACGGTCGAGGGCGGCGCGCGCCAGGCGCTGCGCGAGCACGTGCATCGATGCGCGCCAGACGGCCTGGCTGCGCGCGTGCCACGCCGCCTGCAGACGTGCGTACGAGGGCTGCAGCGCGCTCGGCAACACCCGCGCTACCGCGTCGAGCAAGGTGTCTTCCTGGATCCAGCAGCGCGTGAAGGCATCGAGCGCCAGCACCTCGCGCACGCAACTGCGACCGGCCAGGCGGCGACGCCAGGCTGCCACATCGTCGGCCTGCTCGGCCGCCGGCCGGGGTGCGCCGAGGCGGTTGAGCAGCACGATGACCGGCTTGCGCAGCAGCTCCAGCACCTGCAACTCGGCGTCGACCATCTCCGAGCCACCGGCACCCTGCTGCGCATCGACCAGGTACAGAACCACGTCCGAGCGCTCGAACACGTTGCGCACGGCGCGCTGGCTGGACCAGAACGCGCGGTCGCGGACGCGGTCCCAGACCTCGCCGAGGAACCAGCCGACCGGCGTGGTCGACTGCGCCAGCCGCCCGGCCAGCCGGACGCTGTCGCCGAAGCCTGGCGTATCCCACAGCTCGAGCCGGTCGCCGGCGTCGGACTCGATCAGCGTGTGCGCCTCCGCGCTGTCGGTGACGTGCTGCGCATCGCGCACCTCGCCGACGTCCTCGCGCAGCAGCGTGCGCGCCAGCGTGGTCTTGCCGACGTTGGTGTGCGAGACCAGACTCAGCGCCACGCTGCGCGGCGGATTCGCGGGGTCGGACGGAACCTGCGTGCGGCGTGCGCGCGCCCCGGCAAGGCGCTGCGCCAGCGCATCGAAGTAGCTGCCGTCGAGGGCCAGGGGAAGGTTGCGCGCCGTGCGCGCCGCACGCCATCCGGCCGCCGTGGCCAGCAACAGGCGCGGCAGCACCACCACCGCGACCACGCCGATCGCATGCGCATGGATCCAGCGCGCTGCGTTCTCGCCCGGTCCGGCCGAGTAGCGCAGCGCGGCCAGCGTCGGGACGTCAGGCAGCGTAAAACCGGCCAGCGCGCTGGCGGGCCACAGCACGACGGCCAGCAGGCGGCGCACCCCGGCAGCGTCGAGGAAGGTGCTGTCCCAGCCAGCGCTGTATTCGAACGCGAGGCCGCGGGCATACAGTGAGGCCAGCGCGCCGAGCGCGAACGCGGCGGCCGCGAGGTGCAGCGCGCGCGCGATCCGCGCCTGGTGCAGCGGCCGGCCCAGCTTCATCCAGTCGGCGACGAAGGTCATCCGTGCGGGCGTGCGCCGTCCGCCGACGAGCCGACCACCCAGGCGTTGCAGCGCCGCGAGCAGCGCAGACCGCAGCGGGCCCGGCCGATCCGGCGTGCGCCGCAGCGCCGACAGCGCGAGCACGGCGTAGACGATCAGGTTCCACCCCATCAACGCGAGCAGCGGCGGCGCCAGCAGGTCGACCCGTCGCGCCGCGCCGAGGGCGTCGCTGGCCAGGCCGAGCAGCGCGGCGAGCCCGATCACCACGGTCGTCGCCCAGGCCGGCGCGGCGGTCCAGGCGAGCCAGGCGGCGAGGCTCGGATCGCGCGACGCCAGCCGCTCGACAGCGCGGGCGGCGCGGGCGGCGATCAGCGTCTCGGTGCCGGCATCGGCGGGGCCGGCGCGGCAAGCCTGCGCATCGGCCCAGTCGCGATCGGCCGGGCTCCAGGGTGCACCGGGCGTGGACTCGAGGGCGCGGACCAGCAGGACCTGGCGTGCCGCGGCCTCGTTCATCGGGGTTCGACGTCGCTGCGCGGCGTCACATGGCGCCGTAGTTCGGTCCGCCGCCACCTTCCGGGGTGACCCAGACGATGTTCTGGCTCGGGTCCTTGATGTCGCAGGTCTTGCAGTGCACGCAGTTCTGCGCATTGATCTGCAGCCGTTCGCCGGCCTTCCCGGCGGCATCGGTGGTGGGCACGAACTCGTAGACGCCCGCCGGGCAATAGCGCGACTCCGGCCCGGCGTAGGTCGCCAGGTTCAGTTCGACCGGGATCCGGTCGTCCTTCAGCAGCAGGTGCGCCGGCTGGTCCTCTTCGTGGTTCGTATTGCTGATGAAGACGCTCGACAGCCGGTCGAAGGTGATCCGGTTGTCAGGCTTCGGATACTCGATCCGCGGGCACTCGGCCGCCGGGCGCAGGGTGGTGTGGTCGGCGGCACGGCGCCTGAGCGTCCACGGCGGCGACTTGATGCCGAGCTTGGGCAGCAACCATTGCTCGATGCCGTTCATGAGGGTCGCGACGACCAGGCCTTTCTTGAACCACTGCTTGAAGTTGCGCGAGCGGTCGAGCTCCTCGAACAGCCAGCTGGTGGCGAAGGCCGCCGGATAGGCGCTCAGCTCGTCGTG
>JBDSZM010000132.1:0-2903 GCA_039925165.1 Burkholderiaceae bacterium | reverse complement strand
GTCGTAACGGTCGAGCTCGGGCACGACATTGACTGACAGCCCGAAGCCGAACTGCGCGTTCAGGCGCGTGGCCGAGGCCGCCAGCATGGTGTGGATCTCGGTGGTGCGTTCGGCCGCCGTGCGCAGGCGCCGACGCAGCCGCGTGCACAGGGCGACGAAGGCCTTGCGCGCGCCGAAGTTGAGCAGCATCGCCTGCATCTCCGACTGCATCTGCCCGACCTCGTCGCGCAGCCGGTCGTTGGACAGCGGTGCGAGGGCTTCGGTCAGCAGCCGGCGGTGCACCGCCGCCAGCGCCGCGAGCTGCGAGGTGCAGGCTTCGAACTCGGCGGTCTCGGCGTCGACCCGCCCCAGCATCATCCGCACCTTGGCGCCGCTCTGGCCGCGCAGGCCGCGCAGTTCGAGCGTCTGCTCGGCGAGCTGCCGGCGTGCATCGCCGAAGCGGCGCGCGAGCCCGGTCTCGACCTCGCGCACCGCTTCGAGCACCATCGATTCGAGCAGATCGCGGCGCTGCGGCAGCAGTTCGGCGGCGAGTGCGTCCTCGAGCGCGGGCAGCCGGCTGCGCGATACGCCGTCGGCATCGCCCTGCACCCGCGCCGCCAGCGCGCGCCGCGCCGAGAGCGGGAAGACGCGCGCCACCGGCACGCCCAGCGTGCGAGCGGTCGCTAGGCGCTGGGACTCGATCTGGCCCAGCACCTGACGCTCCTCGAGCAACGGGTCTTCGAGGGCATCGATCTTGTTCAGCACCACGAAGCGCGCCGCCGTCTGCGCGCCCAGATGCTCGTTCCAGACCGCGCGGTCGGAGTGCGTGACGCCGGTGTCGGCGCCGAGCACGAAGACGGTCGCGTGCGCGCTCGGCAACAAACTCACGGTGAGCTCGGGTTCCGCGCCGATCGCATTCAGCCCCGGCGTGTCGAGCACCACCAGCCCCTGGCGCAACAGCGGGTGCGGGTAGTTGATGAGGGCGTGGCGCCAGGCCGGCACCTCGACCCGACCCTGCGCGTCGACCGCCGGGTTGCGTTGCGGGTCATCGTCGTGCCAGAAGCCGAGCGCGCGCGCCCGCTCGGGCTCGACCCATTCGGTGCGAGTCACTTCCTGCAGCGTCTGCACCAACAGTTCCGGGCGATCGACCTCCAGCGGCAAGGTGTGCCAGGCCGACGCCTGCGGTCGCAGTTCGGCCAGCGAGCGGCCCTCGAGACGGCTGCCAATCGGCAGCAGGCGCAGGCTCGGCGCCATGCCGGCGCTGTAGCCGAGTTCGACCGGGCACATGGTGGTGCGGCCCGGTGTCGCCGGCAGCACGCGGCGCCCGGTGTCGGCAAAGAAGATCGCGTTGATCAGCTCCGATTTGCCGCGCGAGAACTCGGCCACGAAGGCGACCACCAGCTTCTCCTGCGCGAGCCGCTCGCCGAGCGACGCCAGCCGGGCCAGGCTGGCCGGGTCGCCCAGATCGTGCTCGGCCAGGCTGCGCGCCAGAGCCTGGGCATGTTGCTGCGCGCCGCGGCGCCAGTCGCCCAGGGCGTCGAGGCGGGCAGCAAAGGTCGGGGTCATGCGAACCATGCTAGCGGATGGTCCGGGCCGCAGGCGGCGCAAAAACATCTGGTCACCGGGGGCGTGCGACATAGTGCCGCGCCGCACGGCGGGCGACGCGTCAAGGCCTCAGCGGCGCTGGCAGCCGGGGCAGAAAAAGGTCGCGCGTTGGCCCTGGACGATGCGCCGCACGGTGCCCGCGCAACGCGTGCAGGGCTCGCCGGCGCGACCGTAGACACGCGCGTGGTGCTGAAAACCCCCGACGTTGCCATGCGCATCGCGGAAATCGCGCAGCGTCGAGCCGCCCAGGTCGAGCGCCCGCGCCAGGGTCGAGCGGACCGCCGCGGCGAGCCGCTGGCAGCGCGGCCGGCTCAACCGGTCGCTGCGCAAGCGCGGGTCGATGCCGGCTTCGAACAGCGCCTCGCAGGCGTAGATGTTGCCGGCCCCGACCACGATGTCTCCCGCCAGCAGCGCCTGCTTGACAACCACCTTGCGACCCTGCAGCGCCGCGTGTAGATGCGGCCCGTCGAAGCGTTCGTCGAAAGGCTCGAGACCCAGACCCGCGAGCAGCTTGGCCGCCATGCCCGAGCCTTCGTCGGCTGACCAGACGACCGCGCCGAAGCGCCGCGGGTCGGTCAGGCGCAAGGTGCCGCGGGTGGTGACGAGGTCGAAGTGGTCGTGGCTGCCGTGCACCGGCGCGGTCGCGACGAAGGCGAGCGAACCCGACATGCCCAGGTGCAGCAGGAGCCCGCCGCGGTCGAGCGCGAGCCAGAGGTATTTGCCGCGCCGGGTCACGGCGCCCGCGTGCTGGCCGACCAGGTCGCGCGGCTCGCAGCCGAGCGGCCAGCGCAACGGCTTGCCGACCCGCACGTCGACGATCCGCGCGCCATGGATGCGGTCGGCGAAGCTCAGGCGCGTGACCTCGACCTCGGGCAGCTCGGGCATCAGGGAATTATCACGACCCTAGAATCGATCGAGACTCAGGAGCCGCAGATGCCCGTATCCACTCCGGCCGGTCGAACGGCGCACGGTCGATCGGTTCGCCGGCTCGCCGCCCTCGCCGCTAGCGCCACCTTGCTCGGAGCGGCGTCGCTGCCCACGGTCGCGGCCGATCCGGTCAATTCGAGCCTCGATGCCCGGCTCTTCTATCAGCTGATGATCGGCGAGATGGAACTGCGGGCCGGCCAGGCCGGCACCGCCTATCAGGTCATGCTCGACGCGGCCCGGCGCAGCCGCAGCGAGGAGCTCTATCGACGCACGGTCGAGATCGCGCTGCAGTCTCGCGCCGGCGAGCAGGCGCTCGCCGCCGCGCGCAGCTGGCGCGAGGCGCTGCCCGAATCGCTGGAGGCGCACCGCGTTCTGCTGCAGCTGCTGCTGGC
>JBDSZM010000131.1:0-12800 GCA_039925165.1 Burkholderiaceae bacterium | reverse complement strand
GCGCGCGCGACTTCGAGATCGCCAACGCCATCGGGCCGGTGCTGGCGGCGCGCGGCCTGCTGCTGGTCGGACTCGACGTCATCGGCGACAGCGTCACCGAGATCAACGTCACCAGCCCGACCGGCTTCCAGGAGATCACCGAGCAAAGCGGCTACGACGTGGCGGCGCGCTTCGTCGATGCGCTGGAGGCCGCCCTATGAGCCCGTCCGGCCGCCAAGGGACACGTCGAGGCCCCTGCGGGCCTCTGGCGAATACCGGAGTGCGACGCACGAAGGTCGTCCTTTGACTTCGGCGGTGCTCGAGGCGCTGCTGGACGCGAACGTCCACCACCACGCCGAGTACGGCCACGAACTGTCGAACCACCTGCCGATGGCGCTGGTCGCGCTGCACGGCCTGGGCGCGTCCGAAGCGCGCCTCGAGGCCTGGGCCGCCGGCTATCGTGGGCGCCTCGCGCCGGCGCCGCTGCCGGTCGTCTGGATCGGCAGCGAACCCTGGAAGGACCGCTTCGGGACGCCCGATGCGTGGCCGGCCTACCGTTCGCTCTTCGCGCAGTGGCTGCTGCACGAGGGCCGCGATGCGGTGCTGGCGCAGGTGCTGCCGGCGCTGATGCCGGGCTGCGGCGCGGCCGCGTTCCACGGGCTGATCCGCAGCGCCTGCGCGTTGCGGGCCGGCCACGCCGGCGAACTCACTGACGGCCTCGCGTACTGGGCGTGGCGCTACCTGCCGATCGAGCCTGCCGCGCTCGACGGTCGCGAGGACGATCCCGGGGCGGTGCTGGACATGCTCGGCTCGGCCCTGGCGGACACCTGCAGCGACGCCGGCCTCATCGCCGACCGGATGCGCGACGCGGCCGCGCAGCCGGCCTTCGGGCCGATCGTGGCGCGCCTGCGGGTCGGCGACGAGACGCTCGCGGCGTTGACGCGTGTCGCGCTGACGCGCTATGCCGAAGGCGGCGACTTCACCGTGCTGCACCTCGTCACGGCCTGCCATGCGATGCACGCGCTGCTGCCGTGGCTCGACGAGCCGTTGTCCGCACTGCGCAGCTTCTGGGCCGCCTGCGCCGCCGGTGCGGCCAGCGTGCGACCGCGGCCGGCGCCGCTTGCGCTGACCGTGCTGCCCGCCTGGCCCGAGATCACGGCGCGCGCGATCGCCTCCGACGACGAGCATGTGATCAAGCTCGTCTGGGCCTGCACCGAACTGGATCGGCTGCACGGCTGGGAGGCCTGCCGCAGCGCCGCGGCGCGGGCGGTCGTTCCCGGCTGATTCGGCCCGCCGCGACAACCGCGCGCCGCCGGGCAGGCCGCGACAATGCGGGTTTTGCGCACGTGCAGCCATGGCCCTCCTGTCCCTCTCTAACGCCCACCTCGCCTACGGTCACGTCGCGCTGCTCGACGGCGCCGGCTTCGCCCTCGACGCGGGCGAACGGCTGGGCCTGATCGGCCGCAACGGGACCGGCAAGTCGTCGCTGCTGAAGATCATCGCCGGGCTCGAGAAGCTCGACGACGGCCTGCTGCAGATGACCCAGGGCGTGCGCATCTGCTACGTGCCGCAGGAGCCGCAGTTCGCGCCCGGCCACAGCGTGTTCGAGGCGGTGAGCGAGGGCGTGGCCGAGGCGCGCGCGGTGCGCCAGGCCTACGAGGCGCACGCCGACAGTCACTCGAACGACAGCGACCTCGACGCGCTGCAGACCCGCATCGAGGCGCTCGACGCCTGGACCTGGGAGCAGCGCGTCGAGACCACGCTGCACCAGCTTCACCTCGATGGCGCGCGCGACATCGGCGAGCTGTCGGGCGGCATGAAGAAGCGTGTGGCGCTGGCGCAGGCGCTGGTCGCGGTGCCCGAGGTGCTGCTGCTCGACGAGCCGACCAACCACCTCGATCTCGACTCGATCGCCTGGCTCGAGGAGCTGCTGCGAGGCTTCAAGGGCAGCGTCATGCTGATCACCCACGACCGCGCCTTCCTCGACGCGGTCGCGACCCGCATCCTCGAACTCGACCGCGGCACCTTGCGCAGCTACCCCGGCAACTTCAGCGCCTACGAGCGGCTGAAAGAGGACCAGCTCGCGTCCGAGGCGCTGGCCAGCGCGCGCGCCGACAAGCTGCTGGCGCAGGAGGAGGTCTGGATCCGCAAGGGTGTCGAGGCCCGTCGCACCCGCAGCGTGGCGCGCATCCAGCGCCTCGAGGTGCTGCGCGGCCAACGCCAGGCGCGGCGCGATTCGCTCGGCCAGGTGCGGCTCGAGATCGACGCCGGCGCGCCCAGCGGCAAGATCGTCGCCGAGCTGCGCGAGGTGTCGCTGAGTTTCCACGACCGGGGTGCCGAAAAGGTCATCGTGCGCAAGTTCAGCGCGACCATCCTGCGCGGCGACAAGGTCGGCCTGATCGGCCCCAACGGCGCGGGCAAGACGACGCTGCTCAAGCTGATCCTCGGCGAACTGCAACCCGGCTCGGGCAGGGTGCGCCAGGGCAGCAAGCTCGAGGTCGCGTATTTCGACCAGATGCGTAGCACGCTCGACCTCGACGCGACGCTGGCCGACACCATCAGCCCGGGCAGCGAATGGGTCGAGTTCGGCGGCCAGCGCAAGCACGTGATGAGCTATCTGAACGACTTTTTGTTCTCGCCCGAGCGCGCCAATTCGCCGGTCCGCACGCTCAGTGGCGGCGAGCGCAACCGGGTCCTGCTGGCGCGCCTGTTCGCGTTGCCGGCCAACGTGCTGGTGCTCGACGAGCCGACCAACGACCTCGACATCGACACCCTCGAGCTGCTCGAGGAGCTGCTGCAGAACTACGCCGGCACGGTGTTTCTGGTGAGCCACGACCGGCGCTTCCTCGACAACGTCGTCACCAGCACGATCGCCTGGGAGGGCGAGGAATCGACCGGCCTGTGGCGCGAGTACGAAGGTGGCTACGAGGACTGGAAGATCCAGCGCCAGCGCGCCGCCGCGCTGCGCGAGCAGGCCGCGCGCGCAGCCGCCGTCAAGCCGCGCGAGGCGCCTGCCAGGGCCGCGACGGCCACGGCCGCGCAGCCGCCCGGCAAGCCGCGCAAGCTCAGCTACAAGGAGCAGCGCGAGCTGGACCAGTTGCCCGGCCTGATCGACGGCCTCGAGACCGAGCAGAAAGCGCTCGGCGCCTTGCTCGCCGATGCCAGCCTGTACACCACCGATCCGGATCGCGCGGCCCAGGCACAAGCGCGCTATGCCGCCATCGACGACGCCTTGCTGCGCGCGCTCGAACGCTGGGAAGCCCTCGGCAGCGGCGCGGGTTGAGCGGCGTGCCGGACGTCAGCGGGTGCCCGAACTCGGTCGGCGCTCGCCGCCGGCGGCGGGGTGGGCGCGGCTGACGATCAGCCCGGCCAGCAGGTACAGCGCATTCAGCAGGCGCGAGGCGCGGTCGCGGTCCAGGCCCGGCCAGGTCGACAGTTCGCGCAAGCTGACCGGCTCGCGCGCCAGGCGCCGCACCGCGGCCATCAACGCGCCGCGCGCCGGCAGCGTCTCGATCTCCAGGCCGGGGGCGATTCGGTAGACCGCCGGGCCGGCGATCTCGGGCAGCAGTTCGCGGCGCTGGCCGCGCAGGGCCATCTGCCACAGCAGCGGCTCGATCGGGTGATGCTGATCGTCCGGCCCGACCAGGTTGTGCTGCGCGTCGCCGGGCGGTCGCAGCACGGCCGGCTCGATGTGCATCACCCGCGTCTGCGGCAGGTGGCGCTGGACCAGGTCCTGCATCGAAATCGGGCAGTGCACCAGCCGCTCGGGTGCAAACACGGTCAGCGGCAAGACGCGCTCGTCGCACTGCAGGTGGATGGTCAGGTGGGCTGCATGGCGCAGGCAGGCCGCGACCACCTCCATCACTTCGGAGCCGCCGCCGTCGCGTTCGAAGCGCAGCAGGTCGTCGCGCAGGGTCGGGCTCAGCTGCGAGATCCTCGAGCTGATGGTGTCGCTCACCGAGTCCGGGGCTTCGAGCTCTTGCAGATAGCGCTCGAAGGCGCTCGCGCGCATCAGCTCCGGCTCGCCGAACGGAATGGTGGTGTCGAACATCTCGCCGTCCATAAGCGCGGCATTCTCACATGTAAGAAGAGGTTACATGTCGGTGCTGCGCCAAGTCGCGACCCTCAGATCAGGCTTGCGCGCTCGATCGCGAGGGCCGACCAGAAGCGCGGATCGTGGGTCGACGCGAAGTTGATGCGCATCAGCCGGCTCGGTCGCGGCACGGCGTGGAACAGCGCCCCGGGGGCGATCAGCCAGCCGCGCTCCAGCATGTTGCGCGCCAGTCGTTGGGTGTCGACGCCGACGTCGACCCAGCCGAACAGACCGCGCGGCTCGGCCTCGAACCGGCAGTCGTGGGCCAGGGCGAGCTTGACCGTGCGGGTGCGTGCCGCATCGAGCTTGTGGACGACCCGCTCGGCGTGGCGACGCAGCTGCCCGCTCGCCAGGCAATACGCCACGGCACGCTCGGTCAGCGCCGGCGTGGTCAGGCTGGTCAGCAGCTTGGTGTCGACCATCCGGTCGACCAGCGCCGGCGGCAAGGCCATGTAGCCGACCCGCCAGCCCGGCGCCAGGATCTTCGAGAAGCCGCCGATGTAGATCGTGCGCTCGAGGCCATCGAGCGCACACAGCCGCGGCAGGTGCGGCGGCGCGAGGAAGGCGTAGGTATCGTCCTCGACGATCACCACATCGTGCGCGTGCGCGAGTTGCAGCAGGCGGTGCGCGGCCGGTGGGGTGAGCGAGGCGCCGGTCGGGTTGTGCAGCACCGACACCGTGACATAAAGGCGCGGGCGGTGCGCCTCGATCAAACGGCGCATGACGTCGAGGTCGGCGCCGTCGGGGCCGCGCGGCACCGGCAGCACGCGCATCCCCAGCGCCGCCAGCCGGGCGTACTCGATCGACCAGCCGGGCTCGTCGACCAGCACGCTGTCGCCGGGCCGCAGCAGGGTGCGGGTCACGATGTCGAGCGCCTGGATCGCGCCCAGTGTGGTGACGATCTGCTGCGGCGCCGCGGCGATGTCGTGCTCGGCGAGGCGGACCGACAGCGCCTCGCGCAGCTGCAGTTCACCGGCCGGCTCGCCGTAGCGCAGCGTGGTCTCGGCCATCGCCGCCGCCCCGCCGACCCGGCGCAGCGCGCTTGCCAGCAAGGGCACGTCTAGCCATTCGACCGGCAAGGTGCCGAGACTGGGCATCGGCACCGCGCCCGGGGGCTGGAACATGCCGCGGATCAACGTCGTGGCGTCGACCGGCAGCGGCATCGGGCGGGCATCGGCGGGCCGTGTCGCGCGTCGGGGGGTCGCTGCGGGACCGGCCGCTGCACGCACGAAATGGCCGCGCTGGCGACGCGCCTCGACCAGTCCGAGGGCCTGCAACTGGTCGTAGGCCGCGACCACGGTGTGGGTGCTGACGCCGTGACGGCGCGCGCCCTCGCGCACCGAGGGCAGACGCGCGCCGGGTGCCAGCAGGCGTTGCTCGATGCGCTGCGCGTAGCGGCCGGCCAGTTGCTCGGCCAGGCCGAGGTCGCTGCGGCGGGTCAGCGGATCGGGCAGGCCGGTGGCACGTGTTGCGATGGGGTGTCCTTGCGATGTGGCGGAACGGCGACCGCTACACAAGCTGCGGTGAGCGTCGAAGTGTACTGGTGGTGTATCGGCGCTCGGGCCTAGAGTTGCGCCATGCGCACCCCGAGCCCCGCTCCCGCCGCCGACCCCGCCGCCGATGCGGTGCGCGGCCTCTGGCTCGGGCTGCTGGGCGTGGTCATCTTCGCCATGACCTTGCCGATGACGCGGCTCGCGGTCGGCAGTGTCGACGCCCCTCAGCTGACGCCGACCTTCGTCGCCGCGGCGCGCGCTGCGCTGGCGGCCGGCTGCAGCCTCGTGTACCTGGCCTGGACGCGGGCGCCGTGGCCGCGTCGCAGCGACCTGGCGGCGATGGGCGTGTGCGCGCTCGGCACTGTGTTCGGTTTTCCGCTCTTCATCGGGATCGCGCTGCGCGAAGTCGACGCCATGCACGGCGCGGTCGTCACCGGGGTGCTGCCGCTGGCGACCGCGGTCGCCGCGGCGCTCTGGTGGCGCCAGCGCCCGTCGGCCGGTTTCTGGACCTGCGCAGCGGCCGGCTGCGCCCTCGTGCTCGGCTACGCGGTGCACGCCGGCGGGGGTCGGTTGGTCGGCGCCGACGCCTGGCTGCTCGGCGCGGTGGCCTGCGGTGCGGTCGGCTACGTCGCCGGCGCGGTGCTGTCGCAACGCCTGCCCGCCGAACAGGTGATCTGCTGGGTGCTGGTGCTGAGCCTGCCGATCACCGCGCCGCTGACGCTGCTGCATTGGCCGGCGCATCCGGTCAGCGGCGCGGCCTGGGCCGGCCTCGGCTACGTGGCGCTGTTCTCGATGTGGCTCGGCTTCTTCGCCTGGTACCGCGCGCTCGCCCTCGGCGGCACGCTGCGCGTCAGCCAGGTGCAGCTGCTGCAGCCCTTCCTCGGCCTGTTGTTCGCGGTGCCGGTGCTGGGCGAGCGCCTCGATCCGGCGACCCTCGTCTTCGCGCTGGCGGTGATCGGCACCGTCTTCGTCGGCCGCCGGATGCCGACCCGCGCCATCACCCCGCAGGCCTGCGCATGACCCTCGCCACGAGCGACCGCTCCGCCGCACTCGAGCGCCCGCCCGCATCGGCGGCGACCGGTCCCTGGACGCTGGCGGCGCGGACCCGGCGCATGAAGCCGTCGGTGCTGCGCGAGATCCTCAAACTGACCGAACGGCCGGGCATCGTCTCGCTGGCTGGCGGGCTGCCATCGCCCGACACCTTTCCGGTCGAGGCGCTGCGCGAGGCGACCGGGCGCGTGCTGGCGCAGGCGCCGCACGCCGCCCTGCAATACGCCGCCAGCGAAGGCCACGGGCCGCTGCGCGAGTGGGTCGCCGCGCACCTGCGCGGCCACGGCATGCGGGTCCAGCCCGACCAGGTGCTGATCACCACCGGCTCGCAGCAAGGGCTCGACCTGGTCGCCAAGGTGCTGCTCGACGCCGGCAGCGCGGTCGCGGTGGAGACCCCGACCTACCTCGGCGCGCTGCAGGCGTTCGAGGCCTACGAGCCGCGCGTGGTCGATGTCGCGAGCGACGCCGAGGGTCCGCTGCCCGACGGCCTGGCGGTGGCCCGCGGGGCGCGTTTCATGTACCTGCTGCCGAACTTCCAGAACCCGACCGGCCGCTGCATGGGCGCTGCGCGGCGCACGCAGGTGCTGCAGGCGACGCAGCGCCTGGGTCTGCCGCTGCTCGAGGACAACCCCTACGGCGACCTCTGGTACGACGCCGCACCGCCGCCGCCGCTGGCCGCGTCGTGGCCCGAGGGCACGGTCTATGCGGGTTCGTTCTCCAAGGTGCTGGCGCCGGGGCTGCGGCTCGGCTACCTGGTGGCCCCGCCGACGCTGTACCCCAAGCTGCTGCACGCCAAGCAGGCGGCCGACCTGCACACGCCCGGCTTCAATCAGCGGGTGGTGCACGAGGTGATCCGCAGCGGCTTTCTCGACGCCCATGTGCCGACCATCCGCGCGCGCTACCGCCGCCATCGCGACGCGATGGCGCAGGCGCTGCTGCGCCACCTGCCGGCGGGCTGCCGCTGGACGGTGCCGCAGGGCGGCATGTTCTTCTGGATCGAACTGCCGGGCGGCATCGATGCGACCGCGTTGCTGCCGCGTGCGGTGGCGCTCGGGATGGCCTATGTTCCGGGGGCTGCCTTTTACGCCGCCGGCGCGCGCGTTGATACGCTGCGGCTGTCGTTCGTCAGCGTCGCGCCCGACGAGATCGAGCGCGGCGTGCAACTGCTGGCTCAGGCCCTGCAACAGACATTGGAGACCGTGCGATGAAGCGCCCCTACACCGTCGTCGACGTCTTCAGCGCGGTGCCGCTGCGCGGCAATCCGCTCGCCGTCGTCCATGCCGCGGACGGCCTGAGCGAGGCACAGATGCAGGCCTACGCGCGCTGGACTCACCTGAGCGAGACCACCTTCCTGCTGCCGCCGACCCTGCCGCAAGCCGACTACCGGGTCCGCATCTACACCCCGAGCCGCGAGCTGCAGTTCGCCGGCCACCCCACGCTGGGCAGCTGTCACGCCTGGATCGAGGCCGGCGGAAGCCCGCGCCGGGCCGACGCGGTGGTGCAGGAGTGCGCGGTCGGGCCGATCGCGATCCGGCGCCAGCCCGGGCGGCTGGCCTTCGCGGCGCCGCCGTGCGTGCGCACCGGCCCGCTCGCGGCGGAGTTGCAGGCCCAGATCGCGCGCGCGCTCGGCCTGCGACCGGACGCCGTCCTCGATCACCAATGGGTCGATAACGGCCCCGGCTGGTGTGCGGTGCGGCTCGACTCGGCCGCCACCGTGCTGGGCCTGCAGCCCGACTGGGCGGCGCTCGACGGGCTCAAGCTCGGCGTGGTCGGACCCTGTCCGGCCGGCCAGCCCGAGCACTTCGAGGTGCGTGCGCTGATCGGCGAGGGCCCGGGCTACGAGGACCCGGTCACCGGCAGCCTGAACGCGAGCCTGGCGCAGTGGCTCATCGGCAGCGGCGCGGCACCCGAGTCCTATCGCGTCTCGCAGGGCACGTGCCTGCAGCGCGCCGGCAAGGTCTTCCTCGACCGCATCGACGGCCAGGTATGGGTCGGTGGTGCGAGCGTCACCGTGGTGCGCGGCGAGGTCGATCTGTGAGCGCCGCCGGGCCGCTCCCAAGGCGCTCGCTCCCGCTTGGCGGGACCGGCCGCAGGCCGTAGGGTGCACGGGTGAGGTGGGAAGTCGATCATCTGGTCGTCGGCGCCGCCAGCCTGGCGCAGGGCGAGGCCTGGTGCCGCGAGACCTTCGGCGTCGCGCCGCTGCCGGGCGGGCAGCACCCGTTGATGGGCACCCACAACCGGCTGCTGTCGATGGCCTCGCCGGCGCACCCGCGCAGCTATCTCGAGATCATCGCCATCGATCCGCAGGCCGAGCCGCCCGGGCGTAAGCGCTGGTTCGATCTCGACGACACGGCGGTCCAGGCCAGCCTCGCGGCCGGGCCGAGCCTGTTGCACTGGGTGGCGCGCTGCGGCGACGTGGCGGCGGCCACCCGCACGCTGGGCTTGCTCGGCATCGATCGCGGCGAAATCCTGGCGGCCGGGCGCGCCAGCCCGCACGGCACGCTGCGCTGGCGCATCACGGTGCGCGCCGATGGCCAGCGACTGGCGTGCGGCGCGCTGCCGACGCTGATCGAATGGGACGGCGTGCACCCGGCGCAGGGCCTGCCCGACAGCGGGTTGCGACTGCGGACCCTGACGCTGGGCGGCCTGCCGGCGGGGCTGCGGTCGATGCTGCCGGACGGCGTCGACGGGCCGGCGGATGCCGAGCCCGGGTTGCGCGCGACCTTCGACAGCCCGCGTGGCCGGGTCGAACTGGTATCCCGCTCCTAGGCGTTGGGGGTCGCCCGCGCTCAGCCGCGCAAGCGCCAGGCCCGCGCGACGCCCTGCCAGGCGGCGGCTTGACCCGGATCGAGCGCGCGTGCGGCCGCCCCGTAGCCCCGCGCGATGACGTAGGCCATCGAGGCGAGCAGCGCGAACAAGGTGGCGCCCAGCACGATGAGCGCCCGTGCCGGCTTCGACTTGCGGTCCGGCGGCAGCGCAACGTCGACTTGCTGCAGCACCGGGCCTTCCTTGGCCTCGTCGAGCTTGGCGATCTCGAACTGGCGGATCATTCCTTCGAGCAGGGTTTCCTGCAGCTTGAGTTCGCGGCGCGCCCGCACATAGTCGATCGAGGCCTCGGGCAGGCGCCCGACCGGCAGGTCGACCGCACTGCCGGCGTTGCCGCCCTGGGTCGATTCCATGCGCGCCAGTTCGGCCCGCAACGCGCGCAGTTCGGAGGCGAGCCGGATCACGTCCGGGTTTTGCTCGGTCGCCGAGCCGCGCAACACCTTGAGCTGCACTTCGCGGTCGCTGATCTGTGCGCGCACCGTCGCCGCGCCGACGATCAACGACTCGGCCTGCTTGTCGAGCGCAATCACGCCGGACGTCTCCTGCACCCGGCGCAACGCCTGTTCGGCGGCGATCAGCGCCTCCTTGGTGTCCTTCAGCTGCTTCTCGAAGAAGACCCGGCGCAACTGTGCCTCCGACACCGCGAGGCGGCCCAGCACCTTGGTGATCTCGCCGGTGTGGGCGTTGGCCAGATCGGCCGCGAACTTGGGATCGCGGTCGTCGACCTCCACCACGATCAGCCCGCTCTTCTTGTCGGCAATGATGTGGATGTAACTCGGCATCGCCTTGCGCAGCGCCTCGTACGACTTCTGCTCGTAGCGTGTCATCAGGTCGTAGCGTTCGGCCAGCGCCCGCTGCACGCTGTCGCTGCGCAGCAGTGCCACATAGAGCTCGTCGGGCGTCTTGGCGCCGAAGCCGCCGCCAAGGCCACTGAGCGAGCCGAGCGCGGCCAGCGCCGCCGCCGACCCGCCGGCTTGCTGCGGTTGCGGCGGCAGCAGCGTCGCCCGCGCCGTAAAGGTCGGCGTCATGGCCAGCGACAGCGCCACCGCGGCGAGTGCGGCCAGCACGGTCACGATCCCGATCAGGCGCTTGCCCTGGCCGAGCCAGGTCAGCAGGTCGGCCAGCGTAACGGCCGGACCGGGCGGGTCCAGCTCGGCGGGATCGATCGTGGTGCTCGTCATGCCCGGCTCAATTCTTCAGCGTGTTGATCGCCGCGATGCCGAGGCCGAACTGCGAGAAGATCTGCGACCAGTCCTTCAGGTTGCGTACCAGGGCCCGGCCCCAGGTCTCGAAGTCGAGCTGGTTCGGCACGATCAGCGCGTCGCCCGGCTGCATCGGCTGCGCGGCGAGGTCGTTGCTTGCGAAGAAGCCGCGGGTATCGCCGGCGTGGTTGACGGTGCCGTCGGCGCGCAGGATGAACATGTTCTTCGGGTCCGCCGCCTCGTCGGCGCCGGCGAGCTTGAGGTAGTCGCCGGCGGTGCGACCCGGCTTCCAGAGGAAGGCGTTGCTGTTGACCACCGCGCCGGCGACGGTCACGAAGCCCGGGCGGGCCGGAATGCTGACGCGGTCGGCGTGTTCGAGTGGCACGTCGGGCAACTGGTCGGCCGCGCGGTCGGTCGGGCTCAGCTCGAGCGCGATCCGGCCGTTCGGTTGCAGCCGCTCGAGCCGCGCGAGCTGCGCCTGCGTGGCGGCGTTGCTGACCGCCGATGCGGCCTGCGCGGAAGCGTCGTCGCGCCGGTTCGCGGCGTCGCGTGCGGTCTGCACCGACGACAGCGCCTCGAGCCGGGCGATCGCCGCGACCAGGTTCTCGCGCTGGCGCTGGCGGGTCTCCTCGCGGCTGAACTCGAGGCCGTAGAGATAGGCCTGCGGCGTCAGGCCACCGGCGCGCTCGATCAGGCCGCGCAGCGTCTCGCCGGGCTGGATCTGGTACACGCCGGGCGAATTGACCTCACCTTCGAGCGAGACCAGCCGGGTCTGGCGCGCCACCGGCACGCGCAGGTCCTTCTGGCTGTAGACCGTCACCACGTCGCCCGGCATCAGGGCCAGGTTGTTGGCCTCGTCGCCCTGCAGGATGGCCTTGCCCAGGTTGAAGGGGATCACCTGCGTCGTGAGGGTGGTGGTGTCGAGCCGCTCGATCACCGCATAGTCCCAGTTCAGCTCGTCGAAAAGCACCTGCGGTGTGCGCCGCGCGCGCAGGGCGGCGGCGCGGTCCTGCGCCTCGGTGATGCCGCGGCGCTGCGGGCTTTGCGTCGCATCGTTCGGGTCGTTGCCCTGGCGATACGACTGCATGTCCCGGGACGCCGGTCCTTGGTCTTGCGCGTTGCCGTTGCGGGTGCCGTAGCCAGTGCGGCCGGTCGGATCGCTGCCATCCTGGCGTTGCAGGGCGTTCGACCGGTCCAAGTCGCCCTGGCGGATGCCGCCGCGCAGATCGTCCTGCGTCGACCGACGCGCATACGGATCGTCGGTCTCGATGATTTGAACCAGCAGGTTCTTGCGCCGATAGAAGTCGGGCGAAATCAGCGCGTCGCGATCGGGAATCAGATCGCGGATGCGCATGCCGGGCCGGTACGGGTAGCGCAGCGGCTGCGCGACGTGGCCTTTGAGGGTCACCGCATTCGCGAACTGCGGCGAGATCGGCAGCAGCGTCAGGATGTCGCCATCGCGCAGGCCCTTCTGCAGGCCGGTGCCGTCGAGCGCGAATTCCTCGACGAAGCGCGCCGCCTTGGCTTGCGCGGGGTCGACCCGCTCGAGCTGCGCCCGGTTCGGGTTGACCAGCACCGGCGTGCCGCCGGCATAGCGCAGGACCTCGCGCACCGGCTCTTGCGGCGAGCGCAGTTCATAGATCGCCGGCATGTCGACCGCGCCGGTCAGCGCGACGCGCGGGCCGACCGCCTGGATCACGACCACATCGCCGGCGGCGAGCTGTACGTCGCGCGACTTGTCGCCCTGGACCAGGAATTCGTAGACGTCGAGCTCGGAGACGACGCGTCCGTCGCGGCGCAGCAGCACCTTGCGCATCGAGCCGTTCGACGCCGGCCCGCCGGCCGCGACCAGCGCGCTCAGCAGCGTCGACTGGCTCGGCAGCGTATAGACGCCCGGCCGCTGCGCCGGGCCGACCACGAACACCTTGACCGCGCGCAACTGCCCGAGCGCGACGCTCAGATTGAAGTTGGTGAACAAGCGGCCGATCTGCGCCCGCAGGTGACGCTCGAGGTCCGCTGCCTTGACGCCGGCGACGCTGAAGCTGCCGACGCGCGGCAGGTTGAGCATGCCGTTGCGGTCGACCGTGCTGCGGTAGTCGATGTCGATCGAGCCCCAGCCGCGGATCACGATCTCGTCGCCCGGGCCGACGGTGTAGT
>JBDSZM010000130.1:0-3307 GCA_039925165.1 Burkholderiaceae bacterium | reverse complement strand
GTGCTGCCTCTGTTCGCGCAGAAGATGTATGCGCAGCTCGACTCGTTCACGCTGCTCGCATTGCCGTATTTCATCTTGGCCGGCGGGCTGATGTCGGCGAGTGGCATGAGCCAGCAGCTCGTGGACTTCTCGCGTGTGCTCGTCGGCCACCTGCGCGCCGGGCTCGCGCACGCGGCGGTGGTGGCGAGCATGATCTTCGCCGGCATTTCGGGGTCGAGCACCGCCGATGCGTCGGCGATCTCGGCGATCGTCATCCCGACGATGAAGAAGGCTGGCTACCAGGGCGGTTTCGCGGCGGCGCTGATCGCCACCGCCGGCACCATCGGCGCGATCATCCCGCCGAGCATGGTGATGGTGGTCTACGGCTCGATCGCGCAGGTCTCGATCGGCGGCCTGTTCCTCGGCGGCATCCTGCCCGGCCTGCTGGTCGGCCTGTTCCTAATGGCGACGATCAAGATCTACAGCTACCGCGCCGCCTACCCCGAGCTTCGCGTCACGCACGGCCGCTTCGAGTGGGGCGCCGTCGCGCGCTCGCTCAAACAGGTGTGGCCGGCGCTGCTCGGTCCGGTGATCATCGTGGGCGGCATCCTGTCGGGCATCTTCACCGCCACCGAGGCCGGCGCCATCGCCTGCCTGTATGCGCTGCTGCTCGGCATGCTGTACTACCGCAAGATCCGGCTGCGCGACCTGCCCGCCATCCTGCTCGAAGCAGCGGTGATGACGACGCTGGTGTCGGGCGTGATCGCCGTGGCGGGCGCCTCGGGATGGCTGCTCGCCTACCTCGAATTCAACGTCGGCGCGGTCAAGTTCGTCACCTCGTTCTCGCAGAACCCGACCGCGGTGCTGCTGATCGTCGCGGTGGTGATGATCGTGCTCGGCACCTTCGTCGATTCGCTCGCGGTGCTGCTGATCTTCGCGCCGGTCGCGATCCAGCTCGGCAAGACCTATGGCATCGACCCGTTCCAGATGGGCCTGGTCATGGTGATGTGCAATCAGATCGGCGCCGTCTCGCCGCCGACCGCGCCGCTGCTGTTCGTCACCACCAGCATCGCGCAGTGCTCGTACGCCGAGGTCAATCGCCATGTCTGGTGGTTCATGCTGGCCGAGGTACTGGTGCTGCTGCTCGTGATCTTCATCCCGGGGCTCGCGTCCTGGATCCCGCACCACTTTCTGGGTTGAACCGAATGACCACCGTGCTCGTCACCCACAACCCCAGCGCGCTGGCCAACTATTACGGTCCGCGCGCGCTGGCGGCGCTGCGCGCGGTGGCCGACGTGCGCCTCAATCCGAGCGAGGCCGACTGGACGTCCGACCGACTCGCGCGGGCCGCGCAAGGCTGCGACATCGTCGTCAGCTATCGGATCACCGGCGCCGACGCCGCGCTCTTCGACCGGCTGCCCGATCTGCTTGCCTGGTGCCGCTGCGCGGTCGACATCCGCAACATCGACGTGGCGGCGGCGAGTGCGCGCGGCATCCTCGTCACACGCGCGACGCCGGGCTTCGTGGCTTCGGTCGCGGAGTGGATCGTCGGCGCGATGATCGACCTGTCACGCCACATCAGTGCCGCGGTGATCGACTACCGCGCCGGCATCGTGCCGGCCGCGCGCATGGGCCGCGAACTGCGCGGCGCGACGCTCGGCATCGTCGGCTACGGCCAGATCGGACGCCGGCTCGCCGACCTCGGCCTCGCGCTCGGGATGCGGGTGCTGGTCAACGATCCGCACGTGCGCATCGACGACCCGGCGATGCAGCAGGTCGACTTCGTCACCCTGCTCGCGCAGGCTGATCCGGTGGTGTGCCTGGCGGTCGCCAATCCGGCGACCGAGAACCTGTTCGACGCCGCCGCCTTCGCCGCGATGCGGCCGGGCGCGATGTTCGTCAATGCCTCGCGCGGCAATCTGGTCGACGAGGCCGCGCTGCTGGCGGCGCTGGACCGCGGCCAGCTGTCGGGCTGTGCGCTCGACGTCGGCCGCGAGCCCGACCAGATGCCGAGCCTGGCGCTGGCACGGCATCCGCGCGTGATCGCCACGCCGCACGTCGGCGGCCTCACGCCGCAGGCGATCGAACACCAGGCGATGGACACGGTGGCGCAGGTCGCCGAACTGGTCCGGGGCCGCATGCCGGCCGGCGCGGTCAATGCCGGGCAGGCGACTCGGCTGCAGGCGCGCTGGGGCGGGCCGGTGGCGGCGGCCGAAGCGCACGAATAGCCGGCTTTCCTCCGGCAATTCCGGCGATCGACCGGCGCCTCACCCAGCGAGACTGGCCCGCAAAGGAGTCTTGTTGCCATGTCGACAGTGGTCATGATGCAGTTGCTGCTGGTCGCGCTCGCGCTGGTCATGACCGGGCTCGGCATGTCGTTGCAGCGCGCCGACTTCGTGCGCCTGCTGACACTCAAGCGCGCGGTCGCGCTGGCGCTTTGCGTGCAGATGCTGGTGCTGCCGGCGGTCGCGCTGGCACTGGCGTACGGGTTCGATCTGCCGCCGCCGTTCGCGATCGGGCTGCTGCTGCTGGCGGCCACGCCGGGCAGCATCTCGGCCAACCTGTTCAGCCACCTGTTCGGCGGTGCGGTCGCGCTCAACATCTCGCTCAGCGGCATCAACACGCTGCTGGCTGCGGTCACGCTGCCTCTGGTGTGCGGCTGGTCGATGCAGCACTTCAGCGAGGTCGGCCAAACGGTGCCGCCGCTCTTCGGCAAGGTGGCCGAGATCATCGCCATCATCGTGGGGCCGGTGACCGTCGGCATGCTGGTGCGCGGGTTCGCGCCCAGGTTTACGCAACGGGCCGAGCGGCCGATGCGGCTGGTCAGCGCCAGCGTGCTGGCGTTCTTCGTCGTCGCGGCGATCGCCAAGGAATGGCAGGCGCTCGTCAGCGGCTTCGGCCAGGTCGGCGGCGCGGTCGTGGCCTTCAACGTCCTGAGCCTCGCGGCCGGCTACGGCACCAGCCGCGTGCTGGCATTCGACCGCCCGACCTCGATCTCGATCACCTTCCAGGTCTCGATCCATAACGCCGTGCTGGCGATCTACGTTGCGATGACGGTGCTCGAGCAGCCGCTCATGGCCTTGCCGGCGGCGGTGTACTCGGTGACCATGAACCTGCTCGCCTTCGGCTTCGGCCTGTGGGTCGCGCCACGCCGCATCGCGCGCGCCGCCGCTCCGGCGGTGCAGCCGGCCCGCCGTCCCGCCTAGGCCGTCCCGCCGACCGTCATCCGGTCGATCCGCAGGGTCGGCTGGCCGACGCCGACCGGTACGCTCTGCCCTTCCTTGCCGCACACGCCGACCCCGGTGTCCAGGCGCATGTCGTTGCCGAT
>JBDSZM010000129.1:0-5851 GCA_039925165.1 Burkholderiaceae bacterium | reverse complement strand
GACCTGCACCGCATCGGCGGCAAGTACACCGACGAGTGGCAACGCCTGCACCTCGAGAGCCCGCGCGACCTGGTGCCGGAGTCGAACATGCCCGCCTACCCCTGGCTGGCGAATCAGGCGATCGATGCAGCCAGCGTTCCGCCGCGGCTGCTCGCGATGCAGCGACTCGGCGTGCCCTACACCGACGCCGAGATTGCCGCCAGTGCCGCGGCGGTGAAGGACCGCACCGAACTCGACGCCCTGGTCGCCTACCTCCAGTCGCTGGGCACGCTCGTCAAGTGACGCGCGCGCCCTCGTAGAAACGCCGCCGCGAAAGACCCGTGCCCATGGACCTGAACGACCTCCGCAGTCTCGTCACGCTGTCGGGATTCATCGCCTTCCTGGCGCTCGCGGCCTGGACCTACCGGCCGGCGCGGCGCACCGCGCTCGACGAGGCGGCCCAACTGCCTTTCGCCGGCGAAGCCGGATTCGGCGTTGACGGAGCGCGCGATGAGTGACTTCTTCGACAGCGGCTGGTCGATCTACATCACCGTTGCGACCCTCATCGGCCTGCTCGCCTGCCTGGCGTTGCTGATCATCGCGGCGCGCCGGCGCGTGATGGCCGGCGACAACACCACCGGCCACGTCTGGGACGAGGATCTGCGCGAGCTCAATAACCCGCTGCCGCGCTGGTGGATGTGGCTGTTCGTGCTCACCGTCGTCTTCTCCGGCGTCTACCTCGTGCTCTATCCGGGCCTGGGCAGTGCGAGCGGGCGGCTGAACTGGACCAGCACCGCGCAATACCGGGACGAAGTGGCGAAGGCGCAGGCCTTGAGTGCGCCGCTGTACGCCGGCTTCGCGGCCCGGTCGGTGGCCGAACTGGCGCGCGATCCGCAGGCGATGGCGGTGGGCGAGCGCCTGTTCGCGAACAACTGCGCGGCCTGCCACGGCGCGGACGCGCGCGGCAGCAGGGGCTTCCCGAACCTCGTCGACACCGACTGGCTGTGGGGCGGAACCCCCGAGCGCATCGCGGAGACGATCACCCAGGGTCGCCAGGGCGCGATGCCGCCGATGGCCGCCGCGGTGGGCAACGCCGCCGACGTCACCAACCTGGCCAACTACGTGCTCACGCTGTCGGGCGGCCCGTCCAACCTGCAGGCCCAGCTCGGTCGCTCCAAGTTTGTCGTCTGCGCGGCCTGCCATGGTGCCGACGGCAAGGGCAACCCGATGCTCGGCGCTCCCAACCTCACCGACAGCGTGTGGCTGCACGGCAGCGGCGAAACGGCCATCGTCGCGATGGTCAATCAGGGCCGGACCAACGTGATGCCGCCCCACGAGGGTCGCCTGAGTCCGCAGCAGATCCATGTGCTGACGGCGTATGTTTGGGGCCTGTCGAAGCCGGTGGTCGCGGTTCCATGAGGCGCACGTGACGTCGCCGCTGGTCGCGCCCGCGCGCGTCGTCATCCCGATCACGCCGGTCCCGGCCGGACCGGAACTCGTCTCGCTGTACGAGAAGCAGAAGAAGATCTACCCGCGCTCGGTGCACGGCTGGTTCGCGCGCTGGCGCTGGGCGCTGGTGTGGTTCACGCAGGTGCTGTTCTACGGCCTGCCGTGGCTGCAGTGGAACGGCCGGCAGGCGGTGCTGTTCGAGCTCGTCTCGCGCCGCTTCTACATCTTCGACCTGGTGCTCTACCCGCAGGACTTCATCTACCTGACCGGCATCCTGGTGCTGTCGGCCTACGGGCTGTTCTTCTTCACCGCCGTCGGCGGACGCCTGTGGTGCGGCTATGCCTGCCCGCAGACCGTCTACACCGAGATCTTCCTGTGGGTCGAGCACCACATCGAAGGCGAGCGTGGCGCCCGGATGAAGCTCGATGCCGGCCCGTGGACCGCGAACAAGCTCGGGCGCAAGGCCGCCAAGCATGCGGTCTGGCTCGCCATCGGCCTGTGGACCGGCTTCACCTTCGTCGGCTACTTCACGCCGGTCCGCACCCTGTGGGCCGAGGCGTTCACGCTCGGCTTCGGCCCGTGGGAATGGTTCTGGGTCAACTTCTACGGATTCGCGACCTACGGCAATGCCGGCTTCCTGCGTGAACAGGTCTGCAAGTACATGTGCCCGTACGCGCGCTTCCAGAGTGCGATGTTCGACCGCGATACGCTGGTCGTCAGCTACGACACGGCGCGCGGCGACCCGCGCGGCACCCGCGGCCGCAACGCCGATCCGAAGGCGCTCGGCCTGGGCGACTGCATCGACTGCGGCCTGTGCGTGCAGGTGTGCCCGGTGGGCATCGACATCCGCGACGGGCTGCAGTACGAGTGCATCGCATGCACCGCCTGCATCGACGCCTGCGACGGCGTGATGGACAAGATGCACTATCCGCGCGGCCTGATCCGCTACTCGACCGAGAACAGCCTGGTCCAGCGCCTGACGCGGGCGCAGATGTTCCGCCGCGTCTTGCGGCCGCGGGTGCTCATCTATGGCGCCGTGCTGGTGGCGATCGCCGCCGGTTTCGTGGTCAGCCTGTCGCTGCGCGAGCCGTTCAAGGTCGACATCGTGCGCGACCGCATGACGCTGGCGCGCGTCGTCGATGGCGGGCAGGTCGAGAACCTGTACCGGCTGCAGTTGATGAACGCGACCGAGCGGACGCAGCGCTACCACGTCGAGGTCCGCGGCATCGAGGGCGCGTCGCTTGCCAGCGCGAGCGACGTCGAGGTGCTGCCGGCGCAGGCCCGCTGGATCACGCTGGCGGTGCGGGTCGGGCCCGCGGCCGCGCAAGCGCTCGGGGCCGGCGCGCATCCGATCCGCTTCGATGTGGCGGCGATGGGTGGCGAGTCGGCCGCCGTGAGCGAACCTTCGACGTTCGTCGTGCTGCCCGAGGCAGCCAACCGCAGGAGATGACGATGGTGCAGACCGTCAGGATGGACCCGTTGCAGCCCTGGTGGCGCATCGGCATGGTGTGGGTGGCGTTTGGCGGGCCGGCGCTGGTCGTCGTCGCGAGCTTCGTCACCCTCTTTTTCGCGATCCATGGCCGCGACCTGCCGCTGGACGAGCAGGCCACCACCGAAGCCGCCGCCGCCGATGCGAAGCTTGCCCCCGCGGTCCAGGCACGCAACCATGCCGCCACGCCACGACCCTGATCCGGCAGGCCTGCCCGCGGGGGTGGCGCATCTGCTGCGCGCGCGGGCGCTGCAGATCCTGTGGCCGGCGTTCCTGATGGCCGGTGTGCTGGAGGCGCTGGTCTTCGTGGTGGTCGATCCCCTCAGCCTGCACGGCTTCGGCGCGGGCCCCCTGGGCTGGTCGGCCAGCGCGGTCTATTCGGTCGCGTTCCTGATCTTCTGGGGCGTGATCGCGACCTCGGGCGCCCTCACGGCGCTGCTCGACGTGCCGGTCGCCTGATGGCCTGGTCGCTGGTCCTGGCCGGTCTGGCGCTCGGCGTGGCTGCGACGCCGCATTGCGCGGTCATGTGCGGCGCCCCCTGCGCGGCGCTGACGCAGGGCCGCGCCGGCGCCACGAGCGGGTTCCACCTCGGGCGCCTGCTCGGCTACATGGCCGCCGGGGCGCTCACCGCCAGCGGCGTCGCGGCGCTCGCTGCGTGGACCCAGGCCGCGCCCGCCTTGCGGCCGTTCTGGACCCTGCTGCACCTGGCGTTCCTGGGGCTCGGCCTGTGGTGGATGGCCACCGGCCGGCAGCCGGCGTGGATGCTGCGACGCGCCGGCACCGATGCGCTGGTGCATCTGCACGGACGCAAGAGGCGCGCCGCGCTGGCCGGGTTGGCCTGGGTCGCCTGGCCGTGCGCCGCCTTGCAGGGCGCCCTGTTGCTGGCCGCGCTTGCCAACAGCCCGCAGGGCGGGGCGCTCGTGATGGCTGCGTTCGCGCTCGCGTCGATGCCGGGCCTGGCGGTCGCGCCCTGGGCCTGGGCGCGCTGGCGTGCGTGGCGCGGCAACGTCGCCATCGCGCCGGGTCAGGTCGCGTTGCTGGGCTTTCGCGTCGCCGGGGCCGGACTGGTCCTGGCGTCCGGCTGGACGCTCACGCACGGCATCTGGGAGCGCTTCGCCGCCTGGTGCCTGGCCTGAACGCCAGCGAGCCGGCGGGGTGCGCGGCGCTTGATGCAGCGCAGGGTCGGCCCCTGCGGGCCTGGCTACATTGAGTCCGAACCCGGTCGTGCGCAGCGCGCGCCACGGTCGTCCCCGATTGCCAGGACCCGCCATGCCCATCTCGCCGATTCGTCTCCTCCAGTCCCTGCTGTTCGCGCTCGCCACGCTGGCCGCGACCGGCCTGCTCGTCGCCGCCGGCCTGAACGATGACCCGCCGGCGGTCGCGTCGGTCGCGACCGGCCAGGACAGCCGCAGCCGGTGACGCAACGGGCCGGAGCCACGTGGCGTCGCGTCGGGGCGCGCGGCCGGCGGGGTGGCGCCGGGTGGGGCCGGTCGGCCGACGCGCCGGTCAGGCGACCCGGCCGAGCGCGCGCAGGATCTTCTCCGGCGTGAACGGCTGCGAGTGCACCACCGCGCCGTGCGGGCGCAGCGCGTCGTTGATGGCGTTCATCACGGCGGCCGGCGCGCCGGCGGTGCCAGCCTCGCCGGCGCCCTTGGCGCCGAGCTGCGAGCTGGCGGTCGGGGTCTCGACGTGGGCGACCACGATGTCGGGCATCTCGGCGGCCATCGGCACCAGGTAATCGGCCAGGCTGCCGTTGAGGAGCTGGCCGCTCGCGTCGTAGAGGCACTCCTCGTACAGCGCGCCGCCGATGCCCTGGACGATCGCGCCACGCATCTGCTCGTCGACCAGCATCGGGTTGAGCACCCGGCCGCAGTCCTCGACCGCCCAGTGCTTGAGCAGCTTGACCACGCCGGTATCGACGTCGACCTCGACGTATGACGCCTGCACGCCGTTGGTGAAGATGAACGGGTAGTCACGCTGCGCATAGTGGCGCGTGACCATCAGCTCGGGCGTGAAGCCGGCCGGCAGCGTGTCGGGCCGGAAGTAGGCGATGCGCCCGAGTTCCGACAGCGCCATCAGCACGCTGCCATCGGCCGCGTCGACCACCGCGTCGCGCCGCACCGCCAGGCTGTCGGCCTCGCGCCCGAGTGCCGCGGCCGCGACCTTCAGGATGTTGGCGCGCAGCGCCTGGGCTGCCTGCAGCACGGCCTCGCCGCCGATGCCGGCGCCGCGCGAGGCCCAGGTGCCGCCGCCGTAGGGCGTGACGTCGGTGTCGCCGGTGACGACGCGGACCTTGGCGATGTCGACCCCGACCGCATCGGCGGCGATCTGCATGAAGACCGCCTCGGCGCCCTGGCCCTGCTCGCCGACGCTGACCAGCAGCGTCACCGCGCCGCTGGGTTCGAGGCGCACGGTCGCACCATCCTGCGCCGCGATGCGCGCCCCGCCGACCCCGTAGAAGGCCGAGCCCGGGTTGGTCAGCTCGATCAGGGTCGCGAAGCCGATGCCGCGGTGGATGCCGCGTTCGCGCAGCGCCGCCTGCTCGGCGCGCAGCCCGCTGTAGTCCATCAGCAGCGCCATCTTGCGCAGGCACTGCTCGTGCGACAGGACCTCGAGCTGGATGCCCGAGATGCCGCTGGTCGGGTAGGCGTCGTCGCGGATCACGTTGCGCTGGCGGAACTCGAGCGGGTCGATGTCGAGGCGTGCCGCGGCCAGGTCGACCAGCCCCTCGGTCACGGCGCAGGCGATCGGATGGCCGACGCCGCGGTACTGGCAGGTCGGCGTCTTGTTCAGGAAGACGACCCGCAGGTCGGCCCGGTACTGGCGGTGCCGATACGGGCCGCCGGTCAGGTTGACGACCTGGTTGCCCTCGATCGCACTGGTGCGCGGAAACATCGAGTACGGTCCGATGCCGGTCAGGTCGTCGATCTCGAA
>JBDSZM010000128.1:0-12189 GCA_039925165.1 Burkholderiaceae bacterium | reverse complement strand
ACGTTGCGATAGACCTTGCGATAGACCTCGAAGCCCGAGACCGAACGCAGGATCGACGACCAGTGATAGAAATCGACTTCGAAATCCTTGGCGTCGGCGGCCGACGCGCTTGGCTCGGGGCCGGGCTCCGCATCGGAACCCGCGGCGCCCTGGCTCTGGCTCTGGCCCGGCGTGCGCACGCGGCGATCCACCTGCCCGCCGTGGAACTCGCTGCGCACCGCATGGAAGCGCACGTCGAGCAGCCGGGCGGTGTTGTCGGCGCGCTCCAGGAAGCTGCCGATGCGCAGGAAGTGGAAGGCCTCGTCCTGCAGCATGGTGCCGACCGTCACACCGCGCGACAGGTGCGAGCGGAACTTGACCCACTCGAACATGGCGCCCGGATCGCGCTCGAAGGTGCCCGCCGCGGCCATCCGCTGGAACTCGAGCCAGGTCTGGTTCTGCGTCTCCCAGACCTCGGTGGTGAGCGTGCCGCGCACGGCACGCGCGTTCTCGCGCGCGGCGAGCAGGCAGCTGCGGATGCTCGAGTCGTTGTCGGCGTCGAACACCATGTAGTCCATCACGCGCTGCGCGCTGACGGAGCCGCGCCGGGCCTCGAAGTCGTGGCTCAGCTCGCTGATGCTGAGCAGCCCGCGCCAGCCGGCTTCGGCCGCATCGGCCGACTGCGGCAGCAGCGCGGTCTGATAGTTGACATCGAGCATGCGGGCCGTGTTCTCGGCCCGCTCCATGTAGCGCGACATCCAGAACAGGTGGTCTGCGGTCCTAGAGAGCATGACAACCTCCCAGGGGCCGAGAACCCCGCCGCGCGCTGTCGCGCGCCGCCGTGTTGTGGCTACGCCCAAGCCGCGGCGCGGCTTGATCGGCCCGCTCCATGTAGCGCGACATCCAGAACAGGTGGTCTGCGGTACGCGACAGCATCTCAGCCCTCCAGCACCCAGGTGTCCTTGGTCCCGCCGCCCTGCGACGAGTTGACGACCAGCGAACCTTCCTTCAGCGCCACGCGCGTCAGCCCGCCCGGCACCATCTGCACCTTCTTGCCCGACAGCACGAAGGGCCGCAGGTCGATGTGGCGCGGCGCGATGCCGGCGTCGACGAAGGTCGGGCAGGTCGACAGCGCCAGCGTGGGCTGCGCGATGTAGCGCGCCGGGTCGGCCAGCAGCGCGGTGCGGAAGGCGGCGATCTCGGATTGGGTGGCGGCCGGGCCGACCAGCATGCCGTAGCCGCCGGCGCCATGCACCTCCTTCACGACCAGGTCCTTCAGGTTGTCGAGCACGTAGCGCAGGTCGTCCGCTTCGCGGCACACGTGGGTCGGCACGTTGGCGAGGATGGGCTGTTCGCCGAGATAGAACTCGATCATCTTCGGCACATACGGATAGATCGACTTGTCGTCGGCCACGCCGGTGCCGATCGCGTTGCACAGCGTCAGGTTGCCGGCCCGGTAGGCCGACAGCATGCCGGCACAGCCCAGCGTCGAGTCGGGCCGGAACGCGAGCGGGTCGAGGAAGTCGTCGTCGACCCGTCGGTAGATCACGTCGACGCGCTTCGGGCCCTGCGTGGTGCGCATGTAGCAGAAGTCGTCCTCGACGTAGAGGTCCTGGCCCTCGACCAGTTCGATGCCCATCTGCTGCGCCAGAAAGGCATGCTCGAAGTAGGCGCTGTTGTACATGCCGGGAGTCAGCACCACGACGGTCGGCTCGTTGACCGCTGGCGGCGCGACCGCGCGCAGCGTCTCGAGCAGCATGTCGGGGTAGTGCGCGACCGGCGCGACGCGGTGCTGCGCGAAGAGCTCGGGCGACAGCCGCATCATCATCTTGCGGTTCTCGAGCATGTAGCTCACGCCGCTCGGAACCCGCAGGTTGTCCTCGAGCACGTAGTAGCTGCCGCTGCCGTCGGGGTTGGCGGCGCGCACGATGTCGATGCCGGCGATGTGCGAGTACACGCCGCCCGGCACGTGGACCCCCATCATCTCGGGACGGAACTGCGAGTTGCCGAAGATCTGGTCGTTCGGGACGAGGCCGGCGCGCAGGATGTCCTGAGCGTGATAGACGTCGTGCAGGAAGCGGTTCAGCGCCGTCACGCGCTGCACCAGGCCACGCTCGAGCACGTCCCACTCGTCGGCCGGAATCACGCGCGGGATCAGGTCGAACGGGATCAGCCGCTCGGTGCCCTGCGAGCCGCCGTCCTCGTCTTTCGTGCCGTACACCGCAAAGGTGATGCCGACCCGGCGGAAGATGACCTCGGCCTCTTCGCGCCGGCTGCGCATCGCGTCCCCAGGCTGATCGGCCAGCCAGCGCTGGTAGCCGCGATAGTGCTCGCGCACGGTCTGCGGCGTGGCCTGCATCTCGTCGAAGCTCTGAATCATCGCCGCCTTTCCTGCCCGTTTTCGATCCGAACCCCGCCGCCGCACAGGTTAGCAAAGATCAAGCCAGCGGTGCATTCGACGGCGCCGGATCGGACTCGCGACCTTCCGCGAAGATGCCCCAGGCCGACAGGAAAATGGCCGCGATCACCGGCCCGATGACGAAGCCGTTGATCCCGAAGATGGCCATTCCGCCGATGGTGGAGACCAGCACCAGATAGTCCGGCATCCGGATGTCCTTGCCCACCAGCAGCGGGCGCAGCAGGTTGTCGACCAGGCCAATCACGACGGTGCCGAAGACCGCCAGCCCGATGCCTTTGCCGACCGCGCCGGTTGCCAGGAAGAAGATCGCGACGGGCCCCCAGACCAGCACCGCGCCGATTGCCGGCAGCAGCGACAGAAACGCCATCAACACCGCCCAAAGCAGCGGCCCGTGCACCCCGAGGTACCAGAACGCCAGTCCGCCGAGCGCGCCCTGCGCGATGGCGACCAGGATGTTGCCCTTGACGGTGGCGCGGATCACCGCCCCGAGCTTGGCGAAGAGCTTGCGCTTGGAGCCCGGGTCGAGCGGGATCGCGGACCAGATGCGACGCGCCAGGCCGGTGCCGTCGCGCAGCAGGAAGAACGTGAGGTACAGGCAGACGAAGAAGCTCACCACCAGGTCGAGCGTGTTCGACCCGATGTCGAGCGCGCGGGTCGCGATCGCCTTGCTGCCGTCCGACACCATGCCGGTCACTTTCTGCTGCAGCCCGGTCATGTCGAACACGCCGACGCGTTCGAGCAGCGCGCCGACCCACGAAGGCAGCGCAGCCACGATCTGCGCGAAGTAGCGCGCGAAGTCGATCTCGCCCGACTGCAGGCGCCGGTACACATCGGCCGCCTCGCGCACGAGCGAAAAGCCGACCAGGGTGAACGGCAATATCACGATGAACAGGATGACCACCAGCGTCGCGAACGAGGCGCCGCTCGGTCCCAGTCCGACCCGCTTGATGACCCAGCGATTGAGCGGCTGGAACACGATCGCCAGCACCACGCCCCAGAACACCGCACCGTAGAACGGCCACAGGATCCAGAAGAACGCCAGCGTGGCGAGCACCAACAGCGCGACGAAGGTCTTGTCCTGCAAGGCGGGCGTGTTCGAGGGCGGGTCGGGCGGCGGCTTGGAGACGTCGGTCGGTGCAATCATGAGTCGATGGTATCGGTTGGCGTGGCTCAATCGGGCACGCGTCGGTGCCAGTAGCGCCGACCCGACTCGCGCTCGCAGCGCCCGGCCAGTGGCGTGTCGCTGCGCACCGACCACGCGCCGCAATCCGGGCTGGTCCGGGTCGCGATGCCGTGCGCCTGATAGCGCAGCATTACCTCGGGCGCCGGATGGCCGTAGCGGTTGCGGTAGCCGGCCTGGACGATCGCGATCTGCGGCTGCACCGCCGCCAGGAAGGCGTCGCTCGACGAGGTCTTGCTGCCGTGGTGCGGCGCCAGCAGCACGCGGCTACGCAAGGCCGCACCTTCGTCCACAAGGAGCAAGGCGGCCTCCTGCTCGCGCTCGATGTCGCCGGTCAGCAGCAGGCTCGCCTGTGACGTGGCGATCCGCAGCACGCACGACAGGGCGTTGGTCTTGCGGCTGCGCCCGTAGTCGGCCGGCTGCGGGTGCAGCACCTCGAAATCCACGCCATCCCAGCGCCACGCCTGTCCGGCGACGCAGCGCGTCTGCGTCGGCCCGGGCGTGCGGGTGAGCACGTGGCCGGGCTCGAGCGAAGTCAACAGCGTCGCGACCGGCAGACCCGCCAGCAGCGACGCGGCCCCGCCGACATGGTCAGTGTCGCGGTGGCTCAGCACCAGGGTGTCGATCGCGCGCTCGCCGCGCGCGCGCAAGGCCGGCAACAGCACGCGCCGGCCGGCATCGGCATCGCGCGAGTAGGTCGGTCCGGCGTCGTAGACCAGCAGGTGCCCTCGCGTGCGCACCAGCACCGCACTGCCCTGCCCGACGTCGAGCGCGAGTGCCTCGAATACGCCGTCGGGTGGACGCTCCGGCTGCGGCCACAGCAGCGCCAGCGCCAGCGGCAGCGACAGGCCGCGCACCCGCCACGGCAACGGCAGCACCGCAATCAGGGCCGCCAGCAAGCCGGCCAGCTGCGCCCACGCCGGCGCGACCGGCACCGTCCACACGGCGGCCGGCCAGCGCGCCAGTTGCGCGAGCCCGGCGACGCCGAGCTGGATCAGCCACGCGCCGAGCGTCCACAGGGGCACCAGCAGCACGCCGAGCAGGGCCAGCGGCGTGACGACAAGCGTCACCAGCGGGATCGCGATCAGGTTGGTGACGAAACCCACCACCGACGCCTGCTGGAAGAACACCAGGGTCAGCGGCGTCAGGCCGACCGTCGCGATCACCTGCGTGCGCAGGCCGCCCAGCAGCGTCGCGCGCAAGCGTTGCCAGCGGGTCGGCGGCGCGGCGCGATCGAGGTCGATCGGTGTCGGGGGATCGGGCAGTGCCGGACCCGACGCCATCAGCAACCCGACCGCGGCGAACGACAGCCAGAAGCCCGGCTGCAGCAGCGCCCAGGGGTCGACCGCCGTCACCACCCCCGCGGCGGCCAGCAGCACCAGCCCCCACGGCCAGCGCACGCCCAGGCTGGCCAGCAGCGTCACGGTGCCGAGCATCCAGACGGTGCGCTGCGAAGGCACCCCGCCGCCCGAGAACAGCGTGTACAGCGCCGCTGCGGCCAGCCCGCCCCAGCGCGCGGCCAGCGGCGCCGGGCAAGCCAGCGCGGCGCGCGGGCTGCGCCGCCACACCGCGCCGATCGCTGCGCCGGCGAGCCAGGCGAACATGGTCACGTGCAGGCCGCTGATCGACATCAGGTGGGCGATGCCGGTGTCGCGGAAGAGGCTCCAGTCCTCGCGCTCGATCGCACCCTGGTCGCCGATGGCCAGTGCCGCCAGCACGCCGGCGCTGCGGGGGTCGGACACGCTGGCGTCGATCGCGTCGCGCACTCTCTGGCGCAGCCGCTCGACCGGGTGGCCGGCACCCTCGGCCAGCAGGGCCGGCGCGGGCGCGTCGCGCACATGACCGGTGGCGCGCACGCCTTGTTCGAAGAGGGCGAGTTCGTGGTCGTAGCCGTTCGGGTTGAGCGTGCCGTGCGGCTGGCGCAGGCGCAGCGTCCAGCGCCAGCGTTGGCCGGCGCGCAGGGTGCGCTGCGGCTCGCTGAGGACCGCGTCCTCGTGCCAGCCGCGGTACCAGCCGATCGCGAGCACCGGCGGCACGGTCACCTCGACGGTCGCCCCGGACGCGTCGATGCGGCGGGCGTGTTCGACTTCGAAACGAAAGCGCAGGCCGGTCGGCCCGCGCTGCGGCAAGCTTGCGACGACGCCTGTCACCTGCAGGTCGACGCCTTCGAGCGCCGCCGGCAGCGCGTCGGCCAGACGCAGACCCGCCTGCAGTCCGGTCGCGCCCCAGCCGAGCGCGAAACAGCCGACGACCGCGAGCCACGCTGCGCGGTGCCGCCAGCGCCAGCCAGACGCGAGCGCCGCGAGTCCCGCGACGACGGCGATGGCATAGGCGCCGGCCGGTTCGAGCGCCGGTTCCTGCAACTGCAGCGCGACGCCCGCCAGCCACGCCAGCGCGCCGGCGGCGAGTCCCGCACCGATGAACGGCGAGCGCATTCGGGTCGACCGCCGCAGCGTCCTCAGCCGACGTCGACCGGCCGGCGCGCGCGGCCGGCGAGGCCGCGCACTTGCGGCGGCGAGCGCGCTGGCGGGCCGGCAACGCCCCGCGCATCAACGGTCGGCGAGGCGACGGTACGGACCATGCTGCAGTGTAGGATTCGCGCGCTCGTCAGCCCCCCGAGGAAGCCACCATGTCCCGTCCCGTCGCCTCGGTCTACGACCGCCTCAAAGATCTCGGCATCGAGCTGCCGCCGCTGGTGGTGCCGGCCGCGGCCTACGTGCCGTTCGTGCGCACCGGCAACCTGGTTTTCATCTCCGGCCACATCGCGCGGCGCGACGGCAAGCCGTGGGTCGGCCAGCTGGGACGTGACACCGACACCGCGACCGGCAAGGACGCGGCGCGCCGCATCGCCATCGACCTGCTGGGCACGCTGCACGCCGCCATCGGCGACCTGAACCGGGTCGAGCGCATCGTCAAGGTGCTGAGCCTGGTCAACAGCAGCCCCGACTACACCGAGCAGCACCTGGTGACGAACGGCTGCTCCGAACTCCTGGGCGAAATCTTCGGCGAGCGAGGCGCGCACGCGCGCAGTGCCTTCGGCGTGGCGCAACTGCCGATGGGCGCCTGCGTCGAGATCGAACTGATCGCGCAGGTCGCGTGAGTCCGGTCCTGGTCGAGGGCAGCGCGCGGCAGTGGTTCGCCGCGATGGCGCTCGCCTGCTCCGCGGCGGTGGGCGCGGCGCTCGTCGCCCAGCACGCCTTCGACATGCGGCCCTGCCCCTGGTGCATCCTGCAACGGCTGATCTTCGTCGCGATCGGGCTGTTATCGCTGGCCGGTGCGATCGCGCAGCCGCGCGCTGCGGGGCGCTCGGTGGCGGCCATCACGCTGCTGCTCGCCTTCGCCGCCGCGGCCGCGGGGCTCTACCAGCACTTCGTCGCGGCGCGGTCGAGTGGGTGCACGCTCACGCTGGCCGACCGCATCGTCAGCGGCCTGCGGCTCGACCTCGCGCTGCCCGACATCTTCGGCGTGACCGCGAGTTGCGCCGACGCGGCGGTCGCCGTGTTCGGCATCCCGTTCGAGTTCTGGAGCGTCGCGCTGGCCGCGGTGCTCGGGGTCGGCTCGCTGCGCATCCTGACGCGGCCTTGACACCGCGGTGACGCGGGCCGGCGCCGCCCGGGCCTGGAAGCCTCTCAGTCCGGGTCGGTGCGCGCGACCCAGTACACCGCGCCCTGCGGTCCGTAGCGCTCCGAGTGCAGCACCTGCGATGCCAGCTCGAAGCGGTCACCCGGCCGCAGGTGCTGGGTCGCCTCGCCCACCGTCAGCCACATTTCGCCTTCGACCACCAGCGCGCGCGCGGCAAAGCTGTGCGTGTGCGGCTGCAACACCGTGTCGGGACCCCAACGCCGCTCCAGGACTTCGCTGCAACCCTGAGCGCGGGCGGCTTGCTGGAACGCTTCGAAGCTCATCGTCATGGTCGTGCTCATGGTCGATCCTTTGCGCTGGCGGCGAGCCCGTACGGCCATCGCACGCCCGATGCGACGCAGTGGAGCATCCGCCCTGTCGGCTCGCCATCGGGATCGGCCCTGCATCGGCACGGCGCGCCCGACGGCACGCGCGCCACGGACTGCCGCGGCGGATCAATACACGCTGATCGGTGCGCTGCCGCCGACCTGTGCCGCGCCATCGGCGCGCAATCGGGCCAGGTCTTCCTGCGTATCGATGTCGGCCAGCGCACCCGCGTCGGCGACGTCGACCGCGAACGAGGGATATCGCGCGATCAGACGACGGGCGCCCTCGTCGCCGGACAGCAGGACCAGCTCGGTGTACAGCTCGGCCGAGAACCCGACCGGATGCCCGCGCCGGCCCTTGCACTGCGCGTACACGACCGGGTGCTCGTGCAGCCGCTCTGCCACTGCGAGCAGCGTGGCGGGCTGGACCAGCGGCATGTCGGCCGGCAGGACCAGCCAACCGGACGCCGCGCTGCTGGCGCTGACGCCGCTCGCGATCGACGTGCCCATGCCCAGACCGGCCACGCCGTCGCTGCCGACTTCGGGCAGCACCACCACCTGGCGCGCGGCAATGCTCCGGCAAGCCAGCGGCGCCAGCGCGGCGGTGGTGACTACCACCACATCGAGCCGGGTCGCCAGGGCGTTCGCCAGCGTGGCCTCGAGCACCGTGACGAGGCCCAGCGTCTGCGCGAGCTTGTGCTCGCCACCGAGGAACCGGGAACCCCGCCCGGCCGCCAGCACAACGACGGCAATACGCGCACTGCTCATGTCGAAATGATCTCCCGCGGGCTTTCGTCGAAGCCGTCGGCCCAGAGAATGAAAGCCGGCATAACTTTGGGTAAGTGGGACGTACACCTACGGTCTTCCCCGTAAGCAGGAATGCGGATCCGCAGGTTGCATGCGCTTACGAGTCGCGCCCGATGCAAAAGCAAGCCACAGGCCTGCCTATACTGGATCGATGCCATCGATCGCCGACCTTCGCAAGAGCTACGAGAAGGCCGAACTCGACGAGAGTGTCGCCCTGGCCGACCCGATGGCGCAGTTCCAGCTCTGGCTCGACCAGGCGATCGCAGGGCAGATCCCCGAACCCAACGCCATGACGCTTGCGACGGTCGGCGCCGACGGACGACCTTCGACACGCGTCGTCCTCATCAAGGGGCTGGACGCAAGCGGCATCGTCTGGTTCACCAACTACGACAGTCGCAAGGGGCGGGAACTGGCGGCGCAACCGCAGGCGGCGCTGCAGTTCCACTGGGTCGAACTCGAACGCGTGGTGCGCATCGAGGGTCGCGCCGAGCGGGTCGAGGCCGAGTTGTCCGATACCTACTACCGCAGCCGGCCGATGGACTCGCGCATCGGCGCCTGGGCTTCGCCGCAAAGCCAGGTCATCGACGGTCGCGGCGTGCTGGTCGCGAGCGCGGCCCGCTACGCCGCGAAGTTCCTGCCGACGCTGCCGTCCGGCGGGCCGCCGCGGCCGCCGCACTGGGGCGGCTACCGGCTGGTGCCCGACCGCTGGGAGTTCTGGCAGGGCCGGCGCTCGCGCCTGCACGACCGCCTGCGCTACCGGCTCGATGCGGGCGCCTGGGTGCGCGAGCGACTCGCGCCCTGACCCTCGACCTCGGAACCCTGAGCCCGGCTCGCGCCGGCCCGAAATTCAGGCGGCCCGCAACCGGCTGGCGAAGGTCTTCTTGAACTTCTCGACCTTGGGCGCCACCACCATCGCGCAATAGCCCTGCCCGGGGTGGTTGGCGTAGTAGTGCTGGTGATAGTCCTCGGCGCGCGAGTAGTTGCGCTCGGCCTGGAGTTCGGTCACGACGCGGCCGCGGTGCAGTGCGTCGACCTCGGCGATCACCTCGCGCGCCACCGACTCCTGCTGCGGCGTGTGGAAATAGATGCCCGAGCGGTACTGCGTGCCGGCGTCGTTGCCCTGCCGGTTAAGCGTGGTCGGGTCGTGGATGACGAAGAAGATCTCGAGGACCTCGCGCAGCGTGATGGCCTGCGGATCGAAGCTCACGCGCACCACCTCGTTGTGGCCGGTGTCGCCGCCGCAGACCTGCTCGTAGCTCGGGCTCACAGTCTGCCCGTTCGAGTAGCCCGACTCGACCGCGGTCACGCCCTGCACCCGTTCGTACACCGCCTCGGTGCACCAGAAACAGCCGCCGCCCAGGGTGATGGTTTCGTTGCTCGCGCTCATGGAGTCTCCTCGCGGGATGGAATCAGCCGATTGTCCCGGGTCGCGGCGGCGCGCGTGCGCGCAGGGGCATGCCCGTCACAACCAGCCGACCTTGCGGAAGCGCCGGTACAGCGCCACGCACACCAGCGTGATCACGCCGAGCGCGAAGGGATAGCCGTACTTCCACTTCAGCTCGGGCATGACCTCGAAGTTCATGCCCCAGATACCGGCGAAGGCGGTCGCGGCCGCGAAGATGCCGGCCCAGGCGGCCAGCCGCTTGGTCGTCTCCGATTCCTCGATCGTCACCATCGACAGGTTGACCTGCATCGCGATGCCGATGGTGTCGCGGATGCTGTCGAGCGAGGCGTGGATGCGCACCAGGTGGTCGTAGACGTCGCGAAAGTAGGCCCGGTTGTTCTCGCACACCTGCGGCACGCGGCCGCTGAACAGCTTGGCGGTCGACTCCATGAGCGGCGCCACGGCATGGCGCAATTCGGTCACCTTGTGCTTGAGCGCGTACAGGCGCTGGATGTTCGAGCGCCCGGCGCCGCGGCCGAAGATCTGGTCCTCGATCGTCTCGAGTTCCGACTCGAAGAGCTCCACGATCGGGAAGTAGCGGTCCACCACCGCGTCCATCAGCGCATAGAAGACGAAGCCCGAGCCGTGCTTGAGCAGGTGCGGCTCGCGCTCGGCACGCTCGCGCACGCCGAGGAAGTTCTGCGCGCTGTGGCTGCGCACCGACAACACGAAGTTGGGGCCGACGAAGACGTCGACCTCGCCGGTCGCGATCTCGCCGTCACGCACCTCGACCAGCTTCATCACGGCGAATACGACGTCGCCGTACTCCTCGATCTTGGGCCGTTGGTTGCCCTTCAGCGCATCCTCGATCGCGAGTTCGTGCAAACCGAACTCGTCTTGCATCTTGGCCAGCTCGGCCGGGTCGGCGTCGCGCAGCGCGACCCAGACGAAACAGCCCGGCCGGGCCAGGTAGTCGCTGATCTCGTCGATCGAAATGTCGGCGAGCCGCTTGCCCTCTTCGTAGGCGACGCAATTGATCAACATGGCACGATTCCTTTGCAGGATCGTGCCATGGATGGACGCGACTCAGGGCAGTTGGATGCTGCCTGCCTGGCTTGAACCGCGCCGCTTCGAGAGGCTTCAAACGGCCCCGCAGCGGAGATCATTCGATGACCCGGTCGGCGCGCTGCAGCACCGACTGCGGGATCGCCAGCCCGAACGCCTTTGCAGCCCTTAGATTGACCACGAGTTCGAACCGGGTGGGCTGCTCGACCGGCAACTTCGCAGGTTCGGCCCCTTTCAAGATTCGGTCGACATACCACGCAGCGCGCCGCACGCTGGCGTCGATATCGGGCCCATAGCTCAGCAGCGCTCCGCCTTCGACCCACGGGCCCCAGCCACATACAAGGGGCAAGCGCCGCTGCGCAGCGAACTCGGTGATGCGCTGCCGATTAAAAGACATCAGCCGCGAGGACACCACCACGATGGCCTCTGCGCCGCCCGCGGTAGCCGCCGCAAACGCGGCGTCGAAGTCGGCCGGGCCGCGAACTTCAAGCGACTGAACCTGCATGCCGAGCGTTACCCCGGCGGCCTGAGTTTCTGCATATTCCGGATCGACATGGTCCGGGTTCCAGAGGACGGCGACCCGGGCAATCTTCGGTGCCGCTTCCTTCAGAATCTGCAGCCTCTTGGCAGCCAATTCGGACGAAATAAAGGTCACGCCGGTCACGTTGCCGCCCGGCTGCGCCAGGCTTTTTACCAGGCCGGAGCGCACCGGATCCACGCTGGCGGCCATCACGACCGGAATCTTGCGGGTCGCATTGCGGGCGAACGGCGCGACATCACCGCCGAGGGCAACGATGACCTCGGGATCGAGGGCGACGAGTTCCGCAGCCAAGGTTGCGAGCCGATCCGGCTTGCCTTCGGCATAGCGGTACAGCAGCGTCAGGTTTTTTCCTTCGACATAGCCGAGTTCGCGCAAGCCCTGGCGAAACGCGTGGAAACTCGGGTCGGCATCGGGGGTGCTGAACAGCAAGACGCCCAGACGCGCAGTTTTCCCGGTCTGTGCGCGGGCGACGAGCGACGTTACCCAGAGTGCGCTGGCGGTAAGCAAGAACGTCCGTCGTCGCGCACCCACCCTGGCGACGTGCCGGGTCAGAATGGTTTCGACGCCGAATACGGTCTGCGCGATGCGGGCCATGCGAACTCCTTGTGGGAACGACTGCCGGGCTCCCGACGGGGTGGCTGCGAAGAGCTGGCTCGGCGAGCAGCACGCCAAATCTCGCCAAAAGGAGCCGACGTTATCCTGTCGCGCGCGCCTTATCCCTTCGACCGAACGAAAGTCTGCATGACCGCCACCCTCCCCGTCACCCTGATTCCCGGCGACGGCATCGGTCCCGAGATCGTCGATGCCACGCTGGCTGCGCTGGACGCTCTGGACGCGCGCTTCGACTGGGATCACCAGGTTGCCGGC
>JBDSZM010000127.1:0-9223 GCA_039925165.1 Burkholderiaceae bacterium | reverse complement strand
TCGCCGGGTGCAGCGCCGTGCTCGACCGCCGCGCGCTGTTGCGGGTTGAGGCTGGCGGCGGGATCGAGCAGGGCGTTCATGCGGGCACGGCGAGGCGCCGCGATGTTACTGGATGGGCATCCAGTCGCCGCGCCGACCTCAGGCAGGGGAACGGGGCCGCAACAGCGCGAGCGA
Source organism: Burkholderiaceae bacterium (assembly GCA_039925165.1). Taxonomy (GTDB): domain Bacteria; phylum Pseudomonadota; class Gammaproteobacteria; order Burkholderiales; family Burkholderiaceae_C; genus JBDSEG01. The sequence continues at coordinate 9,049 of JBDSZM010000127.1, read as the reverse complement.
CAGCGAGCCGGCGCAGCAGGCCATCGCGGCGAGTTGCATCGCGCCCAGCGGCTCGCCGTGGACCAGCGCGCCCGACAGCATCGCCACCACCGGCACCAGGATCGAGCCGAGCCCGGCCACGCTGGCCGGCAGCAGCCCGACGATGGCGAACCAGCAGACATTGCCGACGCACATCGGCACCAGCGTGATGTAGCCGATCATGGCGATGGTCGACCACGACGGCATGAACCACTGGTGGTCGCCCAGGACCAGCGCACCGATCGACAGCGGCACGCCGGTGAAGAGGAGTTGCCAGCCGGTGAGCACGGTGGCCGGCACGCGCACCGCGCTGCGCTTGAGGATGAGCGTGCCGATCGCCCAGCACAGGCCGGCCAGAAGGCCGAGCGCGAGGCCGAGCGGCGCCTGCGCGTAGGCCTGAAAGCTCGGCAGCATCAGCAGCGTGACGGCCGCCGCGCCGAGCGCCACCGCGAGCAGCAGCCGGCCGGTCAGCCGCTCGCCCAGCACTGCCCAGGCGATGAGCGCCGACCACAGCGGCATGGTGTAGCCCAACACCGCCGACTGGCCCGACGGCAGCATCAATGCCGAGTAGGTGCTCGCGATGTTCCACACCACCAGGTAGAAGCACGTCGCGATGCCGATCGTCGGCCAGTGCGCGCGCGGGATCCGCAGCGACTGGCCCCGGGCACGTGCGATCGCCAGCAGCGCCAGGCCGGCGACGATCACCGCGACGGCACGGAAGGTCCAGACCGACACTTCGCGCACCGCATACGCGAAGAGCGGCCAGTTGGTGCCCCAGACCAGCGTGAGGATCGCCAGCAGCACGAGCGCGCGGCGCGGCACCGCGGTGGCGGCTGGGGCGGAAGGGCCGGGGGGGCTCGGGGTGGATGGGCGCATGGCGGGCGACTCTACCCCTCGCTGCACAGGCGCCCTCCGAACCGCTGATTACAGATTACAGATCTTTACGGCCCAGCCACCGCGTCTTCACGGCTGCCGCCGAGGATGCAAGGCATGGGCAATCCAGCCCACATTCCCCAGGAGAGTTTCGATGGCTGGTCAAGAAATCCGGGCCCAGGCCCGCGGCACGCGCGGCGTGCGTTTGATGATGGCGGGCCTGCTGGTGGCCGGCGCGGCCGCGGTGAGCATGTCGGCCTGGTCGCAGGGCCACGAGGGGCACCGCGGCATGCGCGGCGGCGAGCACAGAATGATGATGATGGGCGAGCGCGCGCTCTCCAGTGTCAACGCCACCGACGCGCAGCGCGCGCAGATCAAGCAGATCATGCAGGCTGCGCGCGACGACATGAAGGCCCAGCGCGAGACCGGTCGGGCACTGCGCGAACGCAGCCTGGCGATCTTCGCCGCGCCGACGGTCGACGCGGCGCAGGCCGAGTCGGTGCGTCAGCAGATGCTGGCGCAGCACGATGCGGGCAGTCGCCGGATGCTGCAGGCCATGCTCGATGCGAGTCGGGTCCTCACGCCCGAGCAGCGCGCCAAGCTGGCCGAACGCATGAAGGAGCGCTCGGCACGCATGCAGGAGCACATGCAGCACCACCAAGGCGACGCCACCCGCAAGTGAGCGTGCGGACACCCGCTGCGGCGGGTGCCGGATCGTCGGCCTTGCTCGGCTCAGGCCGTATCCTCGGGCAACGCACGCGCCTCGCGGTTTGCGCCGCGAGGCGCTTTTCTTTTGGTCCTGTTCAGCCATGACTGCTGCCCGACTGCTGCTCATCGACGACGACGCCCGCCTTTCGGCGATGGTGGGCGACTACCTCGGCCAGGCCGGTTTGGAGGTGGTGCTGGCCGGCTCGCTCGCGGCCGGGCGCGAGCGGCTGGCCAACGACAGCTTCGACGTGCTGGTGCTCGACCTGATGCTGCCCGACGGCGACGGGCTCGACCTGTGCCGCGAACTGCGCGCCAGCCCGCGAACGCGCCATCTGCCGCTGCTGATGCTGACCGCGCGCGGCGAGCCGCTCGACCGCATCGTCGGCCTCGAACTCGGCGCCGACGACTACCTCGGCAAGCCGTTCGAGCCGCGCGAGCTGCAGGCGCGCGTCAAGGCGCTGCTGCGTCGCGCCGCGCCGTCGAATCCCGGGGACGACGACGTTCTGCGCTTCGGCCGGCTCGAGATCGACCTCGGCGCGCGCGTCGCGCGGCTCGGGGGTCAGGTCTGTGACCTGACCGGGCACCAGTTCGACCTGCTGGTCGTGCTGGCGCAAAGCCCGGGCCGGGTGCTCTCGCGCGACCAGATCATGGATGCGCTGAAGGGCCATCCGCTCGAGGCCTACGACCGTTCGATCGACGTCCACATCTCGCGCATCCGCTCGGTGATCGAGGATGATCCGAAGGCGCCGCGGCGGGTTCTGACGGTGCGCGGCGCCGGCTACGTGTTCGCCAAGAAGCAGGACAGCGACGCCTAGCGCGTCGCATCGGCGGCGCGATCATGAAGTCGCTCTACCTGCGCATCTACCTGACGGTGGTGGTGGTGCTGGCGCTGTTCGCCTTCGGCTCGGGCTATGTCTTCCAGCGCGAGATCGAGCAGGAGCGCGGGCGCACCGACAGCATGGTCGACGAGCGCATGGCCGCCTGGGGCGACCTGATCCAGCGCTCGCTGCCCGGCCCCGAGGAGCCGCTGGCCGAACAGGCCGAGGCGCTCCAGGAGTGGTCGAAACGGTTGCGCGTGCCGCTCGCGCTCGACAGCGCCGCCGGCGTGCGCATCGCCGCCTCCGAGTCCTTTTTGCGGCGCCAGTCCGACGGCGCCGCGCCGGGCATGCCGATCCGCCTCGACGACGGTCGCACGCTGTGGATCCTGCGCTTCGGGCCCCGCGCCGGCGGGGCGCGTGCACGCGGCCCGGGTGGGGCGGGCGGGCCGCCGCCGCTGCCCTTCCTGCCGCGCGACTGGCAGCGCGGACTCGGGCTGGTCGTGCTGCTGGCGATACTCTTCGTCGCGGTCTCGCTCGGTGCCTTGCCGGTGGTGCGGCGCCTGACGCGACGGCTCGAGGCGCTCAAGCTCGGCGTCGACCGTTTCGGCGCCGGCCAGTTGCAGCAGCGGGTCGAGGTCAGCGGGCACGACGAGGTGGCCGCGGTGGCGGCCAGCTTCAACCTCGCGGCCTCGCGCATCGAGACGCTCGTGCGCTCGCACCAGTCGCTGCTCGCCAACGCCAGCCACGAGCTGCGTTCGCCGCTGGCGCGCATGAAGATGGCGGTCTCGATGCTCGACAGCGCCACCCCGCAGCGCCGCGAGGTTCTGAAGCAGGAGATCGATACCAACGTCGCCGAGCTCGATGCCCTCGTCGAGGAGGTGCTGCTGGCGAGTCGCCTCGATGCGGCGGCGACCGGGGTCGCGCGCGACCAGGTCGACCTGCTCGCGCTGCTCGCCGAGGAAGCGGCGCGGGTCGAGGCCGCGGTCGACGGCAGTGCCTGCACCCTCGCCGGCGACGAACGGCTGCTGCGCCGCGCGCTGCGCAACCTGCTCGAGAACGCGCGCCGCTACGGTGGCACCGAGGTGCTGGCCGAGCTGGTCCAGCCGACCGGCGCGCAGCGCGTCGAGATCCGTGTCTGCGACCGCGGCCCGGGCGTTCCGCCCGACATGCGCGAGCGCATCTTCGAGCCCTTCTTCCGTCTGCCCGGCCATGCCGAGCAGGCCGGCGGCGTGGGCCTCGGCTTGAGCCTGGTCAAGCAGATCGCGCAGGCCCACGCTGGCAGCGTGCGCTGCGAGGTGCGCGAGGGCGGCGGCAGCTGCTTCGTGATCGAGCTGCCGGCACGGCATTGAATCTGCGACGGGGCACACCGCGTCGCGCGGCGTCGGCAGAGCCATCGCAGGAGCGGACATTGGAGAGGTTTGCCGGTGGTGTCTGCGCCAGCGTCAGCGGGCGGGGTGGGTCGCGGTGACTCGGCCACCGGCGGCCGACGATCGCCAGCGCCCGGGTCGTTCTGGCGTGACCGGCGCGTCACGCTCTAGCGGGGGCGGCTTCACCGCGCCGGCGCGCGAACATCCAGGCGATGTAGCCGCCCATACCCAGCCCCGCGACCAGCAGGCCGAGGGCGGCGGCCGCCCAGAACCCGCTCGCGCCGCGCAGCGCGGCGGGGCCGCTCGAACCGAAGGCGAGCCAGTAGCCGCCGCCGAGGCCGACGCCCCAGGCCGCGACCGCCTGCACGATGAGCGGCACGATCGCGATCCGATGCGCGCGCAGCACGAAGCTCGCGACCGCCTGTCCGGCATCGGCGAGGTGGAACACGGCGACCCAGGCGAGCAGCGGCAGCGCCGCCGCGACCACGTCGGCATCGTCGGTATAAAGCTCGAGCAACGGCCGGCGCAGTGCGAAGACCGTCATACCCAGCAGGGCGGCGATGCCGATCGAGAGCTGGACCCCGTGCCACGACAGCCGCTCGACATCGGCGCGGTCGTTGGCGCCGATGCGCTGCGCGACCAGCGCGCTGGTCGCATAGCCGATCGACAGCGGCACCATGAACAGCAGCGCCGCGATGTTCGCGGCGAGCTGGTGGCCGGCGACCTGGATCGCTGCGATGCGCGAGATGAAGAGCGCCATGAAGGCGAAGCCGGTGGTCTCGATCATCATCGCGCTGCCCATCGGCAGGCCCAGGCGTGCCAGCGCCGAAAGGCTCGCGCGGTGCGGCCGGGCGGGCCGCCCGCGCAGGTCGAAGCGGCGGTAGAACGGATCGCGCTGCAGCAGCGCCCAGGCGGCAAGCAGCTGGGCGGTGACGACGAGGGCGGTGGCGATGCCGCAACCCGGCGCGCCCAGGGCCGGCACGCGCAGCGCGCCAAGCTCGATGCCGAACACCAGTACCGCGCTCAGCGGCACCTTGACGGCGAGCGCACCGAGCTGCAGGGCCATCACGATCTTCGGCCGCGAGACGGCGGTGTTGAAGCCGCGAAACGCGGTGAAGAGCAGGGCCGGTGGCAGCGCGAAGGCGAGTGCCAGCAGATAGCCTCGCGCCTTCGCCTCGACCTCGGGCGGTGCCTGCGCCAGCGCGAGAAAGGGCTCGGGGAAGAGCAGCAGCGCGCAGCCCGGCACCGAGATCGCGAGCGCGAGCCACATCGCCTGGTGCAGTTGCGCGCCGGCTTCGACGGTGCGGCCCGCGCCGTAGGCCTGGCCGGCGATCGGGCCGACCGCGAGCACCGCGCCCATCAGGCCGATGAAGATCGAGATATAGGCCGACGATCCGATCGCGAGGGCGGCCAGGTCGGCCGCCGAAGCGCGCCCGGCGAGCACCGTGTCGACGGTGCTGAAGCCCAGCACCGCGACCTGCCCGACGAATACCGGCCAGGCCAGGGCGGCGATGCGGCGGACGCTGTGGCGGCGACCCGGGGCGGTCACCCGGCGGTCCCGTCGGCCGGCTGCGGCGCCGGCGCTTCGACGGACCCGGTCTCGGCCGACGCCACGACGACGCCGCGCTCGGCATAGCGGTTGAAGCGCCACGCCGTGCCCTGCATCGTGATGCGGCGCCAGGTCGCGCGCTTCTCGCCCGGCGTCATCGCGGTCCAGTGCTGCACCTCTGCGAAGCTGCGGCCGCAGCCCTTGCAGACCGCATCGCCCTGGCTGGTCGAGCAGATCGCGATGCACGGCGCATCGGGCGTGCTGGCATACCAGGCGAGCCAGGCCGCGGCGGCGGTGCGCGGCATGCCGGCCTCGTCGCACTCGTTCTCGTGGTGATAGACCATGAGCGCGTAGACCTCCGCCAGGGCGCGCACCTCGGGGCAGGCGCTGATGCCGTCCGGCGAGGGCTGGCGCTCGCGCCACCAGTTGATGGCGGACTCGATATCGGTGATGTGCAGCGCGGCCATGAAGCGCGAAAGGATAGCAGCGCCCTGGGCGTCTCGCCTCTGTGGGGATCGTCCGACAGGAGGTTCCGGCCTTGCCTGAACGCGCTCGCGCAGCGCGCTCGCTAAGGTCTCTGCATCGAACCGGCAAACCCTGTGCAGCAGCGCATTCGGCCGGCCACGGTGGTGCCACTCACCACTCAATCAACGCCACGAGAGAAACATGAAACAGCCCGTATCCCATCGATTTGCAGCCACCGCCGCCGCCGTGGCGCTCGCATCCTTCGCCCTGGCCGGCTGCAACCGCGCTGATCCGGTGGTGGCCCGCACGGACGCCCCCACCGCCCCGATGATCACGCCCGCGCCGACCACCCCGATGACGACCCCGGCGTCGAACACGTCGCCGATCGGGACCCCGAGCAGTGTCGACATGGCGAAGTCGGATGCCGACCGCGCGGTGGCGAACGCGACCGACGCGGCGCGCAACGCCGGCGATGCCGCGGGCACCAAGGTGGCGGACGCGGTCATCACGACCAGCGTGAACGCCGAACTGGTGAAGGACAAGGCGCTCAGCGCGCTCAAGATCGACGTCGACACCAGCGCGGGGCGGGTCGCCCTCAAAGGAACGGCACCGAGCGCCCAGGCGCGTGACCGCGCGACCCAGCTGGCCTCGGCCGTGAAGGGCGTTGTCAGCGTCGACAACCAGTTGCGCGTCGACCAGAAGATGTAACTGTCTCGACCGGCCGGGCCGGAGCAAGACCGCGCCTCGTGCGCGGTTTTTTTTGCGTCGGCGCCCGCGCCGTCGCATGCTCCAGGCGAACAGCACCGCACCGGCATCATCTTCGTGCGTGATTTCGACGACTCCACTCTGTGGCGCATCAGTGCCTACGAGCGCATGCGCGAAGAAGGCGGCGGCGCCAGCGGCTTCGCGCGCCTCGATGGGGTTGCAACCCTGCTGCCGACGACGCTGCTGGCCGACCTGCAGAGCGCCGACGGACAGCCGCGGGGCAGCGACGTGCTGGAGGTGATGGCGACCCTGCTGCGCCATCGCGAGTCGGCCTTGCTGTATCTGCGCCATCAGACGCTGGTGTGGCCGATCACGGTGTTTGCGCAGCGCGGCCTGTGCCATGCGCCGCGCGATCTGACCGAGTCGGGCGCACGCGACCTGTCTGACCTGGGGCTGCTGGCGTTCGAGCCACCCGGCTTGCAGCCGCCCGGTCACTGGCAGCACGAACGCATCGGCGATCCGGCCCACTACCGACCCCTCGAGGCGCTGTTCTGGCATGTCGCGCTGCGGGGGCCGCGGATGGCGCTGCTGCCCGAGATTGACGGGGGGTCGGTCGCATACCGCGCCCTGCGCGCGCCGGACGGTGTCGCGTTGCGGGCACCCGGCGCGCTCGGCTCGGCGCACGAGCGGCTGTTGCGCGACACCGCCTCTCTGCGCGACATTGCCGGCTGGCCCGGCATGAGCCTCGAGCGGGCCTGCCGGCTGCTCAATGCGATGTACCTGACGACCCAGCTGATGGTGATGCGCTCCCACCCCGCGGCCCGAGCGTCGGGCGAGCCGCGGCGTGCGGGTCTGTCGAGCCTGTCAGGCCTGTGGAAGACGCCGCGGCAATGACCTAATCGTCGAGCGCGCGCACCTTGACGACCTTGCCCTTGATGCGACCGCCGTCGAGCCGCGTCAGCGCCGCGCGGGCGATCTGCCGGTCGACCGCGACGTAGGTCGAGAACGGGTTGACATCGATCCTGCCGATCTGGGCCGCGGCGTAGCCCAGGTCTTTGGTCAGCGCGCCCAGCACATCGCCGGCCCGGATCTTCTCCTTGCGACCGCCGGCGATCTGCAGCGTCACCATCGGCGCCAGCAGCGGCGCGTCATGGGTCGGCGTCAGGCTGTCCAGGGCGTGCCACTCGACCTCGCGGCCCTGCAGCTGCTCGATGCGCCCGACGCTGCCCATCTCCTCCAGGCTGGCCAGGCTGAGTGCCCAGCCGCTCTCGCCGGCGCGCCCGGTGCGCCCGATGCGGTGCAGGTGGGTCTGCGGGTCGGGTGCGAGGTCGACGTTGATCACGGCCTCGAGCCGGTCGACGTCGAGCCCACGCGACGCCACGTCGGTCGCCACCAGCACCGAGCAGCTGCGGTTGGCGAAGCGGATCAGTACCTGATCGCGCTCGCGCTGCTCCAGCTCGCCGTGCAGGGCCAGCGCCTGGTAGCCCTGCCCGCGCAGCACCTGCGCCAGGTCGGCACATTGCTGGCGCGTATTGCAGAAGGCCAGGGTGGACGGCGGGCGGTAATGCTCGAGGAGCAGCGAGACCGCGTGCAGCCGCTGGTCCTCGCGCACTTCGTAGAAGCGCTGGCGGATCGTCTGCGCCGCATGCTGCGCAGGCAGCGCGACACGCTGCGGATCGCGCATGAAGCGCGTCGCAAGGGCTGCCACCTCGTCCGACAGCGTGGCCGAGAAGAGCAGCGTCTGGCGCTCGCGCGGGCATTGCGCGAGGACCTGCGAGATCGCCGGTGCGAACCCCATGTCGAGCATGCGGTCGGCCTCGTCGAGCACCAGGGTGCGCAGCGCCGGCAGCCGCAGGCTGGCGCGCGCCAGGTGGTCGAGCACGCGCCCGGGCGTGCCGACGATCACGTGTGCGCCGTGCGTCAGGCTCGTCAACTGATCGCGCAGCGGCACGCCGCCGCACAGGGTCAGCACCTTCAGGTTGTCTTCCGAGCGGGCGAGCCGGCGCACCTCCTGCGTCACCTGGTCGGACAGTTCGCGGGTCGGGCACAGCACCAGCGCCTGGACCTCGAAGCGCCGCGCATCGATGCCGGCGAGCAAGGGCAGCGCGAAGGCGGCGGTCTTGCCGCTGCCGGTCCTGGCCTGTGCGATGACATCGCTACCGGCGAGCGAAAGCGGCAGCGTGGCCGCCTGGACCGGCGTCATCTCGAGATAGCCCAGCCGTTCCAGGTTGGCGAGTACAGCCGGCGCCATGGCGAGCACGCCAAAGCCGGGCGCAGAGGGATCAGCAGGGGCAGGGTCCATGGTCGATTATCGGCAGCCGGGCCTGCGCCGCCGCGTGTCGGTCCGGGTGTCGGTTCCGTCGGCGACACGCGGGCCGGTTCCGGATGACGCCATGTCTGCCGTTTATCCGACCGAGCGGACTGTTCGGACCTGACATCGGCGGCGTAGGCAGGCGTCTAACCTTGTTTCACAAGTCACCTCCGGTCCCGACCCATGCAAGCCACCCCATCGAATGCGCATCCGGCTTACGAGATCCGCTTCCGTT
>JBDSZM010000126.1:0-4184 GCA_039925165.1 Burkholderiaceae bacterium | reverse complement strand
GGTCTCAACCCTTGAGCGTATCGAGCTCGTCGACGTTGATCGACTCGCGGTTGCGGAACAGCACCACCAGGATCGCCAGTCCGATGGCCGACTCGGCCGCAGCGACGGTGAGAATGAAGAAGACGAACACCTGCCCCGCCATGTCGCCGAGATAGTGCGAGAAGGCGATGAAATTGAGGTTGACCGCGAGCAGCATCAGCTCGATTGCCATCAGCAGCACGATCAGGTTCTTGCGGTTGAGGAAGATGCCGATGACCGACAGCGCGAACAGGATCGCGCCGACCGTCAGGTAGTGGCCGAGGGTGACAGGGCCGAGCATCATGGTGCGGCTCCTGCAGAGCCCGTCGTAGGCGCGGCCGGCGCCGGCGTCTCGACAACCGGCTGCATCTGCACGATGCGCACGCGGTCCTTGCTGCGCACCCGGACCTGCTCGGACGGGTTCTGGTATTTCGAATCCTTGCGCCGACGCAGCGTCAGCGTGATGGCCGCGATGATGGCGACCAGCAGCAGCACCGCGGCGATCTGCAGCGGATAAAGGTAGCGCGTATACATCTCGATCCCGAGCATCCGGGTATTGCCGAGCTTGAGCGCGGCGGCATCGCCGACCGGCGCGATGCGCACGTCGAAGCCCGGGATCAGCACCAGCGCCATCTCCAGCGCGATCACCACCCCGACCAGCGCCGCGAGCGGAAAGTGCTTCCAGAAACCGCCACGCAGTGCGTCGATGTTGACGTCGAGCATCATCACCACGAACAGGAAGAGAACCATCACGGCCCCGACGTAAACGAGCACCAGCGCGATCGCCAGGAACTCGGCGCGCAGCAGCATCCACACGCAGGCCGCATTGAAGAACGCCAGCACGAGGTAGAGCGCCGCCTTGACCGCGCTGCGCGCCGTGATGACGCGAAACGAGGCGAACAGCAGCACGCCGGAGAAGATATAGAAGAGCGCGGTGTGGGTTGTCATGTTGTTATGAACGCGCGGGCGCGGGGCCGGCGGCTGATATCGGCGGGAGGTATCGGCGAATTCAGCGGTATTTGGCGTCGGCGTCCCTCGCAGCCGCGATCTCGGCTTCGTAGCGGTCGCCCACCGCGAGCAGCATGTCTTTGGTGAAATACAGGTCGCCGCGCTTCTCGCCGTGGTACTCGAGGAGGTGGGTCTCGACGATCGAGTCGACCGGACAGCTCTCCTCGCAGAAGCCGCAGAAGATGCACTTGGTCAGGTCGATGTCGTAGCGCGTGGTGCGGCGCGAGCCGTCGTCGCGAACATCGGACTCGATCGTGATCGCGAGCGCCGGGCACACCGCCTCGCACAGCTTGCAGGCGATGCAGCGCTCCTCGCCGTTCTCGTAGCGGCGCAGCGCGTGCAGGCCGCGAAAGCGCGGGCTGAGCGGCGTCTTCTCTTCCGGGTACTGGATCGTGATCTTGCGCGCGAGGAAGTGCCGGCCGGTCAGGGCCATGCCCTTGAACAGCTCGGTCAGCATGAAGCTGGAGAAGAGATCCTTGATTGCGGTTGCTGCTGCGGCCATTCGTAGCCTCGTGCCTTATTTCCAGATCGACCAGGACGTCTGCATCCACAGCCCGACGACGACCAGCCAGACCAGCGTGACGGGGATAAAAATCTTCCAGCCCAGACGCATGATCTGGTCGTAGCGAAAGCGCGGGAAGCTGGCGCGGACCCAGAGGAACACGGTCACCACGCAGAAGGTTTTGGCGAAGATCCAGAACCAGTTCCAGAACCACATCGTGTCGGCGACCCAGCCCGGGGTGGCGAGACCGAACATCGAGAAAGAGATCGGTGCCAGCCAGCCGCCGAGGAACATCACCACGGCGAGCACCGAGATGAGGATCATGTTGGCGTACTCGGCCAGAAAGAACATGGCGAAGGCCATGCCCGAGTACTCGACCATGTGGCCGGCGACGATTTCCGATTCGCCCTCCACCACGTCGAACGGGTGACGGTTGGTCTCGGCCAGCCCGGAAATGAAATAGACGACGAAGATCGGCAGCAGCGGCAGCCAGTTCCACGACAGAAACGACAGGCCGCGCCCGGCGAATTCGCCGCGGCCCTGGCTCAGGACGATGTCGGTCATGTTGAGGCTGCCTGTGACCATGAGCACGACGACGAGCGCGAAGCCCATCGCGATCTCGTAGCTGATCATCTGCGCCGAGGCGCGCAGCGCGCCGAGGAAGGCGTATTTCGAGTTCGAGGCCCAGCCGGCGATGATGACGCCGTACACCTCCATCGAGGTGATCGCCATGATGAACAGCAGGCCGGCGTTGATATTCGCCAGCGCCACCTCGGGACCGAAGGGTATGACCGCCCAGGCGGCCAGCGCCGGCATGATGGTCATCACCGGCGCGAGGAAGAAGAGCGGCTTGTTGGCCGCGGTGGGGACGATGATCTCCTTGAAGATCAGCTTCACCGCATCGGCGATCGGCTGCAGCAGGCCGAGCGGGCCGACCCGGTTCGGTCCCGGGCGGATCTGGCTCCAGCCGATGGCTTTGCGCTCCCACAGCGTCAGATAGGCGACGCACAGCAGCAGCGGCAGCACCAGTGCCACGATCTTGACCAGCGTCCACAGCACCGGCCACGCGCCGCCGAACGTGGCGCCGCCGAAGGTGGTGATCGAGTCCAGCATCTCAGTGGCGCCCGGCCGCGCGTAGCCACAGAGCGCCCCCTCGGGGGGCAGGGGCGAAGCGACGTGGGGGTCGTTTCATTTCAGGCCTTCTCGACGCTGACCGCGCCAAACATGGCGCCGAGCCCGGCGGTGTGCGGATGGCCGGCGACGATGCGAACGACGTTGCGCGCCATGCCCGGGTCGAGCCGCGCCGGCAGCACCGCGCTCGCATCGCCCTGGCGTACCCGCACCCGGGCCCCGGCGGCCAGTCCCAGGTCGGCCCAGAGCTGCGCGCCGAGCCCGACGGCGGGCGCCTGCGCGTCGGCGGTCGCCTGCAACGGCGCCGAGCGTCGGACCATCGGGTCGGTGGCGTAGATCGGCACGTCCGCGATGCGCTCCAGCCCGCTGCCCGCCGAGGTCGTCGCCAACGCTGCGATGCTCGCTCCGGTGCGGTTCGACAAGCGCGCCGCGATGCGTTCGGACAGGCCCACGGGCGCCCCGAGGGCCTCGTCGCGAACCTGCTCGGAACTCTCGTGGCCGAAGCCGTCGAGCGCGAGCAGGTTGCCGAGCACGCGCAACACCTTCCACGCCGGGCGCGTCTCGCCGAGCGGCTTGACGACACCGTGAAAGCCCTGCACCCGGCCTTCGGCATTGACAAAGGTGCCCGAGGTTTCGGTGAAGGGCGAGATCGGCAGCATCACGTCGGCCACCGACTCGGCCGCGCTGCGGTAGCAAGTGAGGGCGACCACCATGTCGGCGCCGGCGAGCGCCGCCGTCGCAGCCTGCCCATCGGCGGCATCGAGCGCCGGCTCCAGGTTCAGCAGCAAGCAGGCCTTCAAGCCGGGCCCGGGCGCCGCGCCGAGCATCTGCGCCGCGCTCATGCCGCCCTGCCCCGGCGTGGCGCCGACCAGTTGCGCGCCGACGCCGTTGGCCGACTCGCCGAGGTAGCCGACGCTCGCGCCGGTGGCTTCGCCGATCCAGTTGGCAACCGCGAGCAAGGCGCCGGCCTGCGGATGCTGGGCTGCGGCGTTGCCGAGCAGGATCGCCTTGCGCTCGCCGCCAAAGAGCGACTCGACGATGGCGCGGGTCGCATCGCCCGCCTCGCCGCCGAAGGGTGACGCGGTACCGCGCGCGGAGGCGACGCCGGCCGCGATCTCGGTCAGCACGGTCAACCACTGGCTGGGCGCGGCCTCGACATGGCCGGCGAGCGGGATCAGCCAGTCGTCACGCACCGCGTGCAGGCTGTGGATCTGCGCGCCTTTGCGCGCCGCCTGGCGCAGCCGCTGGGCCAGCAGCGGATGGTCCTTGCGCAGGAACGAGCCGACGACGAGGGCGCGCTGCAGCGTCGACAGCGAGGCGATCGAGGTGCCGAGCCAGCGGGCCTCACCCGGCCCCGCCGGTGCGCTGAAATCGGCATGGCGCAGACGGTGATCGATGTTCTCGCTGCCCAGGCCACGCACCAGCTTGGCCAGCAAGTGCAGTTCCTCGGCCGTACTGTGGCCGGCAGCGAGCGCGCCGATGCGATCCGCGCCGTGCTCGACCTTGATGGCGGTCAGGCCGCGCG
>JBDSZM010000125.1:0-3500 GCA_039925165.1 Burkholderiaceae bacterium | reverse complement strand
ACGGCCTGCCGGTCGGCCGCATCACCGAAGTGAGCGTGCTCGACCCGTACTTCTATCAACCCTGAATCCAGCCACCGAGGAGATCGATCATGAAGACCCCCGTCAAATCCATCGCCGCCATCCTGACGACGCTGTTCGCGTTGAACGCCCCGACGCTGTCGTTGGCGCATGGCGATGCGCCGCTCTCGGGCGAATCGCTGCAGGCGCAACTCCACGACATTCGGCGCGCCACCGCGCCGTATCGCGATATCGACGAAGCGCTGCGCGCGGGCTACGGCAAGTTTCCGGACCTGGCGGGCGACTGCGTCAGTCAAATTGGCCAGGGCGCGATGGGCGTGCACTATCTCAACGGCAACCTGGTCGACGCGGTGCTCGACCCGCTGCGGCCCGAGGCGTTGATGTACGAGCCGACGAAGCGCGGCACGCTCGAACTGGTGGGCGTCGAGTACATCGTTCCGCAGGCCACCTGGGACACCCTGCACCCGCAGCCGCCGGCCCTCTACGGTCACCCGTTCCACCTGGTGCGCACGCCCAATCGCTACGGCACCCAGTTCGCCTTCTACGAGCTGCATGTGTGGGTCTGGGAGCACAGCCGCGACGGCTTGTTCAACAACTGGAATCCAGCGGTCGCCTGCCGCTGAAGCCGCTGGACGGCAGCGCGTGGGTGGGGGCACGGGCGCGGGTGCGGCGCGGGTTTGGATGTGGGCGAGCAGCCCCTCACTACACTCGCGCGGTGCCTCAGTTCAACCGGTTCCACCGCTTTCGGCCCCGCCTGCTCGACACGCTCAAAGGCTACGACAGGGACCGCTTCGGCCGCGACCTCGGCGCCGGCATCACGGTCGGAATCGTCGCGCTGCCGCTGGCGATGGCGTTCGCGGTGGCCTCGGGCGTCAAACCCGAGCAGGGCCTGATCACCGCCATCGTGGCGGGTTTCCTGATCTCGGCGCTGGGCGGCTCCAACGTGCAGATCGGCGGCCCGGCGGGCGCCTTCATCGTCATCGTCTACGGCATCGTCGCGCGCTACGGCCTGACCAACCTGCTGATCTCGACCGCGCTGGCGGGGGTGCTGATGTTCACGCTTGGCGCCCTGCGGCTCGGGGTGCTGGTGCGCTACGTGCCGGTGACGGTGGTGATCGGCTTCACCAACGGCATCGCGGTGCTGATCGCGCTGTCGCAGTTGCGCGACTTGCTCGGTCTGCGCATCGCGGGCCCGCTGCCGGCCGACTTCTTTGCCCAGATCAACATGTTGGCGCGCCACCTCGACAGCTTCAATCCGTGGGCCTTCGGGCTCGGGCTGGCGTGCCTGGCCGGCCTGTTCGTGTGGCCGCGACTGTTCCTCGTCGCGCCGGCTGGGCCGGGATCGGCGGGCTGGCGGCTGCCGACCGCGCTGACCGGCGCGCGTGCCTTTCGCATGGCCGGTCGCACGCCGGCACCGATCGTCGCGCTGGTCACGCTGAGCGTGCTGGCGGCCTGGCTCGAGCTGCCGGTCGAGACCATCGGCGCCCGCTTCGGCGAGATCCCGCGCAGCCTGCCCGCGCTCGAGCTGCCGGGCTTCAGCTGGGAAAGCGCCAAGCAACTGATGATCCCGACGCTGACGATCGCGCTGCTCGGCGCAGTCGAGTCGCTGCTGTGCGCGCGCATCGCCGACGACATGAGCGAGCTGCCGCGCCACGACCCGAACCAGGAGCTGATGGCGCAGGGCATCGCCAATTTCGTGACGCCTTTCTTCGGCGGCATCCCGGCCACCGGCACCATCGCGCGCACCGTCACCAACCTGCGCGCCGGCGCCGTCTCGCCGATCGCCGGCATCGTCCACTCGCTGACCGTGCTGGCGGTGGTGCTGGTCGCCGCCCCGCTGGCGGCGCACGTGCCGCTGGCGGTGCTGGCCGGCATCCTGCTCTTCGTCGCCTGGAATATGGGCGAGTGGCACGAGTTCGCGCGCCTGCGCCACTTCACGGTGCCGTACCGCACCGTGCTGATCGGCACCTTCGTGCTCACGGTCGTGTTCGACCTGATGGTCGCGGTCGAGGTCGGGCTGGTGCTCGCCTGCGGTTTCTTCATCTGGCGCATGGGCCAGCTGTTCCGGATCGAGCGCGCCGCCGACGACCACCCCGACGTGCCGCCGGGCGTGCGCGTACTGCACCTCTACGGCAACCTCTTCTTCGGCGCGATCGGCAAGCTCGAGTCGCTGGCCGACGGGCTCGGGCCCGAGGTGCATACCTTGGTGCTCGAGATGCACCGCATGGTCTCGATGGACAACAGCGGCCTGGCCGCGCTGCAACAGCTTGCGTGGCGCCTGTCGCGGATGCAGGTGCGCCTGCTGCTGGCCGACCTGAACGAGCAGCCGGGCGATCTGATCCGGCGCAGCGGCTTCGCGCAGACCCTGGGCCCGGCGAATCTGGCGCCCGACCTGGCGCAGGCGCTGGCCGCCCTGCACGATGCCGCCCGGGCAGCGGCGGCTGCGGTGGCGCCCGGCTGAGCGGCGGCCCCTCGCAAGCCCCGATACCCGCGCCACCCCGGCCACGACACACTGGCCGACGACCTCACTCCGCAGCCTTCCTGCCCGCATGACCCCCGACACCACGGTCCGCCACGCCGTCATCGCATTGCTGCGACGCCTGCGCATGACGACGATCTTCGGCAACCCCGGGTCGACCGAACTGGGCCTGCTGCGCGACCTGCCGGACGACTACCGCTACGTGCTCGGCCTGCAGGAAGCGGTGGTGCTGGGCATGGCCGACGGCTACGCGCAGGCGACGCGCAACGCCGCCTTCGTCAACCTGCATTCGGCGGCGGGGGTCGGCCATGCGATGGGCAATCTGTTCAGCGCGTTCAAGAACCGCACCCCGCTGGTCGTCACCGCCGGCCAGCAGGCGCGATCCATCCTGCCGTTCGACCCGTTCCTGTTTTCAGCACAGGCCACCGAACTGCCCAAGCCGTATGTCAAGTGGAGCGTCGAGCCGGCGCGCGCCGCCGATGTGCCGCTGGCGATCGCGCGGGCCTACGCGATCGCGATGCAGGAACCACGCGGCCCGGTCCTGGTGTCGATCCCGGCCGACGACTGGAATCGCCCTTCCGCGCTCGTCGCGCAGCGCGAGGTGAGCCAGCAGTCGCGGCCCGACCCGGCGCTGCTCGGGCGCATCGGCGACGCGCTCGACGCCAGCCGACGCCCGGCCTTCGTGGTCGGCGCGGCGGTCGACCGTGGCGAGGCCTGGGACGGCGTGCGCGCGCTCGCAGAACGGCACCGCGCCCACGTCTACGCGGCGCCGATGTCGGGCCGCTGCGGCTTTGCCGAGGACCATCCGTTCTTCGCCGGTCACCTGCCGGCCGTGCGCGAGCGCATCGTCGTGCTGCTGGCGGGACACGACCTGGTGTTCGCGCTCGGCGCGCCGGCCTTCACCTACCACGTCGAGGGCGACGGACCGCACGTGCCGGCCGGCGCGCGCCTGGTCCAGCTGATCGACGACCCGGCCACCGCCGCCTGGACACCCGAGGGCCTG
>JBDSZM010000124.1:0-4923 GCA_039925165.1 Burkholderiaceae bacterium | reverse complement strand
TGTCCAAACAGCTCGGCCACACCGTCTTCGTCGACAACAAGGGCGGCGGCGCCGGCCTGCCGGCGATGACCGACGTGGCGAAGTCCGTGCCCGACGGCCACACCATCATCCTCGGCCACGTCGGCTCGCTGGCGGTCAACCCGTACATCTTTCCGAATCAGCCCTACGACGTGAACAAGGATTTCATTCCGGTCACGCTGCTGGCCAAGGTACCGAACCTGTTCGTCATCCATCCCGACGTGCCGGCGAAGGACTTCAAGGAGTTCGTCGCCTATGTCAAGAAGAACCCGGGCAAGCTCAACTACGGCTCGGCCGGCAACGCCAGCGCCGGCCATCTGGCGATGGAATACCTGAAGCTCGTGACCGGCATGTTCATCACGCACATCCCGTATCGCGGCACCGGCCCGCAGCTGACGGATCTGCTGGCCGGGCGGACCCAGGCCAGCTCGGCCGGGCTGCCGGCGCTGATTCCGCACATCAGGAGCGGCAAGCTGCGAGCGATCGCGGTCGGCACCGCGCAGCGTCTCGCGCAATTGCCCGACGTGCCGACCGTCGCCGAGATGGGCTACAAGGACTTCGAGACCTCGCAGTGGTACGGCATCCTGGCCCCGGCCGGCACGCCGCGCGACATCGTCAAGAAGCTGCAGGAGGAGTCGCTCAAGGCGCTGAAGTCGAGCGCCGTGACCGAGCGCTTCGCCAGCGACAGCGCGGTCGGCGGCGGCGGTCCGCCGGAAGAGTTTGCGGCCTTCATCGCGCAGCAGCAGCGGGTCTGGAGCGACATCGTCAAGCGCGCCGGCATCAAGCCCGATTGATCGACCCGGCTTTCTCGTCACACGTGGTCGATGTCCTGGTGCTGGGCGGTGGCAACGCCGCGCTGTGCGCTGCGCTGACCGCGCGCGAGGCCGGCGCCCGCGTGCTGATGCTCGAGGCCGCGCCGCGCGAATGGCGCGGCGGCAATTCGATCCACACCCGCAACCTGCGCTGCATGCACGACGCGCCGCAGGATGTGCTGATCGAGGCCTATCCCGAAGAAGAGTTCTGGCAGGACCTGTTGAAGGTGACTGGCGGCCAGACCGACGAGGGCCTGGCGCGCTTGGCGATCACGCACTCGGCCACCTGCCGCGACTGGATGCGCCGCCACGGCGTGCACTTCCAGCCCTCGTTGTCGGGCACGCTGCATCTGGGCCGCACCAACGCCTTCTTCATGGGCGGCGGCAAGGCGCTGGTCAATGCCTATTACCGCAGCGCGCAGGCGCTCGGCGTCGGGGTGCGCTACGACGCGCCGGTGACGCGGATCGAGCTCGACGGCGACCGCTTCCGCGCCGCCTGGGTCGGCGACGAGCGCATCGAGGCCGCCAGCTGCGTGGTCGCCAGCGGCGGCTTCGAGTCCAACCTCGACTGGCTGCGCGAGGCCTGGGGCCGGGCCGCCGACGGCGCCTGGATCGCCGACCAGTTCGCGATCCGCGGCACCCGCTACAACCAGGGTGTGCTGCTCAAGGACCTGCTGGCGCAGGGCGCCGATGCGATCGGCGACCCGACCCAGGCGCACATGGTGGCGATCGATGCGCGCGCGCCGCGTTACGACGGCGGCATCGTGACGCGGGTCGACTGCGTCTCGCTCGGCATCGTGGTCAACCGCGAGGCGCGCCGTTTCTACGACGAGGGCGAAGATTTCTGGCCCAAGCGCTATGCGATCTGGGGCCGGCTGGTCGCGCAGCAGCCGGGGCAGGTCGGCTACTCGGTCATCGACGCCAAGGCGGTCGGCCGCTTCATGCCGCCGGTATTTCCCGGCGAGCGCGCCGACACGCTGCAGCAGCTCGCGCGCCAGCTCGGGCTCGACCCGGCGACCTTCGTCGAGACCGTGGCGGACTTCAACGCCGCCTGCCGGCCCGGCCAGTTCGACCACGCGGTGCTCGACGATTGCGCGACCGAGGGACTGACGCCGGCCAAGACGCACTGGGCGCGGCCGATCGACACGCCGCCGTTCTACGGCTACGCGCTCAAGCCGGGCGTGACCTTCACCTACCTCGGGGTGCGGGTCGACGCCGACGCGGCGGTGCACTTCGGCGGCAAGCCCAGCGCCAACCTGTATGCCGCCGGCGAGGTGATGGCAGGCAACGTGCTCGGCCAGGGCTATACCGCCGGCGTCGGCATGACCATCGGCACCGCCTTCGGCTGCATCGCCGGGGCCGGCGCGGCGCGCGCCGCTGCGGCAGTGACGAGGCGGACGGCATGAAGCAGCTCGAGGCGCTGGCGCGCGAGGCGCAGGCGCTGGCCGGCGGCCTGCCGGTCGGTGCCGACGTGGCCGAGGTCGCGCGGGTGATGCAGATCTGCAATGCCTGCCGCTACTGCGAGGGCTTTTGCCCGGTCTTTCCGGCCATGACGCGGCGCCTCGAGTTCGCCTCGGCCGACGTCCACTACCTCGCCAACCTGTGCCATGGCTGCGGCGCCTGCCTGCACGCCTGCCAGTACGCCGCGCCGCACGAGTTCGCGGTCAACGTGCCGCAGTCGATGGCGCGGGTCCGCGCCCGCACCTACGAAGGCCACGCCTGGCCGGCCGCTTTGGGTGCGGCCTACCGACGCAACGGCTTGATGACCGCACTCGCGTTGGCGTTCGGGCTGGCCCTCTTCCTGGTGCTGATGCTGGCGCGCCAGGGCACGCTGTGGCATGCGCCGCTGGCCGGCAACTTCTACGCAATCTTTCCGCACAACCTGCTGGTGGCGATGTTCGGCGCGGTCTTCGGCGCGGCGTTGCTGGCGCTCGGCATCGGCGTGGCGCGCTTTTGGCGCGGTGTCGCGCCCGCGGAGTCGCCGGCGGGCGGCATCGCCTCGGCGGCGGCCGAGGCGGCCGGCGAGGCGCTGCGCCTGACCCACCTCGGCGGCGGCCACGGCGAGGGCTGCAACGACGCCGACGACGCCTGGAGCCCGTGGCGGCGCCGCTTCCACCACCTGACCTTCTACGGCTTCGGGCTGTGCTTCGCGTCGACCTGCGTCGCCACGCTCTACCACTACGGGCTCGGCCGGCCGGCGCCCTATGCGCTGACCAGCCTGCCGGTGCTGCTGGGCACGCTGGGCGGCATCGGCCTGCTGATCGGTCCAGCCGGGCTGCTGTGGCTCAACCTGCGACGCCATCCGCAGCACGTGCTGGCGGCGCAGCGGCCGATGGACCTCGGCTTCATCGCGCTGCTGTTCCTGACCAGCGCCACCGGCCTCGCGCTGCTGGCCTGGCGCGACAGCGGCGCGATGGCGCTGCTGCTGGCGGTCCATCTGGGCGCGGTGATGGCGCTCTTCGCGACCCTGCCCTACGGCAAGTTCGCGCACGCGCCGTACCGCGTCGCGGCGCTGCTCAAGGACGCGATCGAGCGCCGGTTGCCAAGCCGGCTACGACTCGGTGGCGAATGACGCGAGCAGCTCGAGCGGGTAGCGCTTGCCAGCCAGGTGGTCCTGCACGCAGCGCCAGACCAGCGGGCTGCGGTGCCGGGCCTGGCTCGCTTCGATCTCGGCCGGCGTGAGCCACAGTGTGCGCACGATGCCGTGATCGAGCTTCCAGCCGGCGATCGGCGCACTCGCGGCGCCGGCGAACGCGAAGCGCAGGTAAGTCACGTCGTCCGCACCCGAGCGGGCGAGATAGATGCCCACCAGGTGGCTCGGCGTGTAGGCGCGCCCGGTCTCCTCGACGGCCTCGCGCGCCACCGCCTGGACCAGCGATTCGCCGGGGTCGAGATGACCCGCCGGGTTGTTCAGGCGCAGGCCGTCGTCGGTATGTTCCTCGACCAGCAGGTAGCGCCCCGCTTCCTCGATGACGGCGGCGACGGTGACGTTGGGCTTCCAGCGCGGGTGCATCGATGCAGTATCGCTGCGGTAAGCTGCGCGACACTTCGAACGTCCCAGAACAGCGACCGCGTGCCGTAGAACACCGCGTCGACGACCCAGCACCCGAGGAGGCATCCATGCAGATAGGGGTTCCGCGCGAGACCGCGGGCGGCGAGACGCGGGTGGCCGCGACGCCCGAGACGGTCAAGAAACTCAAGGCCCAGGGCCACGCCGTGCGGGTCGAATCGGGGGCCGGTGTTGCCGCCAGCGTGACCGACGCCGCCTACGAGGCGGCCGGTGCAGAAATCACCGATGCCGCCGGCGCGCTGGGCGCGGAACTCGTCCTCAAGGTGCGCAGCCCCGACCCCGCCGAACTGGCGCGGATGAAGTCGGGCGCCGCCCTCGTGGGCATGCTCAACCCGTTCGATGCCGAGGGCCTGCAGCGCCTGGCGACCGCCGGCCTCACGTCGTTCGCGCTCGAGGCCGCACCGCGCACCACGCGGGCGCAGAGCATGGACGTGCTGTCGAGCCAGGCCAACATCGCCGGCTACAAGGCCGTGATGATGGCCGCCGAGAGCTACCAGCGCTTCTTCCCGATGCTGATGACCGCCGCCGGGACCGTGAAGGCGGCGCGGGTCGTGATCCTCGGCGTCGGCGTCGCCGGGCTGCAGGCGATCGCCACCGCCAAGCGGCTCGGCGCCGTGATCGAAGCGAGCGACGTGCGCCCGAGCGTGAAGGAGCAGGTCGAGTCGCTCGGCGCGAAGTTCATCGACGTCTCCTACGAGACGCCCGAGGAGAAGGAGGCGGCGGTCGGCGTCGGCGGCTACGCGCGGCCGATGCCGCAGAGCTGGCTCGACCGCCAGAAGGTCGAGGTCGCCAAGCGCGTCGCCGCGGCCGACATCGTGATCAGCACCGCGCTGATTCCGGGCCGCGCCGCACCCACACTGATCACCGAGGAGATGGTGCAGGCGATGAAGCCGGGCTCGGTCATCGTCGACCTGGCCGCGGGCAAGGGCCCGGGCGGCGTGGGCGGCAACTGCCCGCTGTCCGAGCCCGACCGCACGGTGGTGAAGCACGGCGTGACGATCATCGGCGAGACCAACCTGGCCG
>JBDSZM010000123.1:0-9455 GCA_039925165.1 Burkholderiaceae bacterium | reverse complement strand
TTGCTACCGCCAGAACTATCTAGGCCCCGAGGCCCGGTGTGGCGATGGTTCGCGTGCGTTGTCTGCATCCAATACCGCCTCATACCGAGCACAGGTCTCTTACCCAAGAAAAAAGCACCCAGCAGATTTACCGCTAAGTGCTTGCTTGATTCTTTGTTTCTACCGAAGCGCGACGCTGGCCTCGACCGTCTGCTTCATGTTGGTGAGATGCGTCTTGGCATCGCTGATAGCGGTCGTGGCATCCTTAAGGGTACTTTTGCCCAGCCAGCGCTTGGCCTTTTCTTTCGCAAAAGCCTCCAGGTTCTTCAGGCTGGTCTCAAACTTGGGAATAAGAGTCTTCAGCTGGGTTCTGGCACCGAGGATGACTCCCCAATGCGGATTCTTCTGAGCTTCAAGTTGGCCCTTCAGCACATGATCGTTAGACGCAGACATTTTTAGGTTCAGCGCAACGACACCGCTTACGGCGGTCGTGATCTTGTTGATTTCGATGTCGCAAGCTGTTTGCGTCTGAGCCAGATCGTTGATCAGTGCCTGCTGTTTTTTTCCCATGTTCTTTCCGAAGGTTAAGGAAGGTGTTTAGTGCACGTCACAAGAGGACAAGTGCTTAAGCGTCTTTCTCGGCTGCAAGACTTTTGTCCAGCGCACCGCCGGATGTCTTTAGTTTTGAGGAGCTAGTTTTCGCCTTTGCGGCAGACTCAAGCATCTTCTTCAGCAGCTCGTTCTGCTTCTTGAGTTCGTCTGGCGTTGGGACCTTGGCTTCGGCCATCTAAATCTCCAGTTGTGGGGGTGCGAAGAAGTGTTACACCTTCATCTTTGCTGAACAACTGGTTGCGAGCAATTATTTTGCGCGGCTTTGAATTTTGCCCGCTTGTTTCAAGTGGTATCTCCAAGGCGGCTTGGGGGAGCTGGGCATGCGACCGGCAGGTAGGAAACGCTTTTAGGATGCTGGCGAGTACCCGGCAGTGAGAGATGGGCTGCTTGTTCGGTGGCCCTGGGCACCATGTTCCTCTTGCGAAGGATGTCGCCAAGAAGGACGAATTCGTTGCCTGCTGGGCGTAGGAGCCCACCCCAATACCGCCCCTATACCGACGGATGCCGAATCCGCAGATCACTCGCCCAAAGAAAAAGCACCTAGCAGGGTCGCCGCTAAGTGCTTGATTTGTATCGCTTTTAGGTGGCTCCCCGACCTGGGCTCGAACCAGGGACCTACGGATTAACAGTCCGGCGCTCTACCAACTGAGCTATCGAGGAACAGCCTCGAATTATAGCCAAAGCCGACGGGCTCACCGGAGGTCGATCTGGACCGACAGGCGCAGCGTGCGGGGTGCGACGGGGAAAAGGTAGGCGTGGCTGAACTGGTAGGGCGACTCCTTCCATGCGCGCTCGTCGAGCAGGTTGTCGACGCCAGCGCGCCAGGTGATTCGGGTGCCGTCGTGCAGGCTTTCGTAGCGCATGGCGACGGCCAAGAGGCCGTAGCCGTCGATGCGCGCGCTGTTGTCGGGCACCACGGCGCGGCTGCTCTCGTGGCTGTAGCGCGCTTGCAGTGCGAGATCGGGCACGGAAGCGAAGCTGTACTGCGCCTGCAGGCGCACGGTGCGAGCGGGCACGTTGGTCGGCTCGAGGCCGTTGATCGCCGCGGTCTGGCTGCCTTCGCGGCGCGCCCGCAGCCATTGGGCTCCCGCCTGGAGGTTCCATCGGCCCGGGCGCCATGCGACGTTCGCCTCCATGCCGCGATGGTGCGCCGTGCCGTCGAACTGCCGCACGCAACTGCCGGCGACATCGCAAGCGCCGATGTCGGCGCTGGTCGGGCGCGAGATGTCGAACAGTGCGAGGCCCCAGTCGTGATCGGCGGCGGCAGATCGGACGCCGAGTTCGGTCTGGCGGCTCGTCAGCGGAGCCAATGGTTCGCTGCGATTGACGTAGCGGTCGCGATTGGGTGCGACTTCCGACTCGATGCCTTTGCCCCAGCTCGCATAGACGAGGCTGCCGGGCGTATAGGCGTAGCTCGCAGCGAGCCAGGGGGTGGTGAAGGATTGCCGGTAGTCGGTCGCGCGCGAACCGTCGGTGCGCACGCTCTGGCGGGCGAGTCGGGTGTGTCGCAGCCCGCCCCAGACGGTGAAGCGCTCGCCCAGTCGCACGGCATCGCGCAGCGACACTTCCGTCGACCGTTCGTCGCGGTCGGTGCCTTCGTCGGTCAGGTCGGACGCGGCAGCCACGACGGCGGTGGCCTGGACGTTGCCGGAGCCGGCGTAGTTGAACGCCTGACGCTGGAAGCGATCGCGCACTCGGCTGTGTTGCATGCCGAAGCTGAGTGCGTGTTGCAACGCTCCGGTCGTGAGCTTGCCTTGCACACTGAGGTCGGCGACATCGGTACGCCGGCGCTCGTTGTCGCTGCGAAAGTCGTACAGGTCATAGGTGCCGTCGGGGCAGTAGCGGTCGGCGTAATAGGTACCGTCCTCGGCGGTGCAACCGAAGGGGAAGGCAACGCGGTCATCGCTGTGCAGGCGCTGGGTGGCGAGCGTCGCGCGCAGCCGCCAGTCGGCCGCAAGCCTTTGCTGCCACCCCAGCGATCCGGTCGTGCCGTCCAGCACCACCGGCAGCGACCACGGCTGGTTGTTGAGGTTGATGCGCGGATCGACCGGCGCGGGCACGCGGTCGCCGAGCAGGCTGAACCCGGGTGCGCTCGGCTGCGAGCGGCGGCTGCGTTCGATCTCGGCCTCGATCAGCGTGTCCGGCGACACCCGCCAGTCACCCGCCAGCGCGACCAGGCTGCGCTCGCCGCGGGTGGATCGCAGCAGCGGATCGAGCCGCGCCGCGGCCGCATTCAGGCGCAGTCCGAATGCCTGGTCGGTGCCGAAACGCTGACTCAGGTCGGCCGCGGCACTGACGCTGCCAGCCTGCCGCCATTCGAGCGAGACGGATCGCAGCGGCGTCGCCAGCGGACGCTTGACGACATAGTTGACGAGGCCGCCCGGCGAGCTGGTGCCAGCCTGCAGCCCGCTCAAGCCCTTCAGCAGTTCGACCCCGGCCTTGTTCTCGAGCGGTATCGAGGTCTCGGCGTTGATCGGCAGGCCATCGCGCCGGTAGTTGTAGCGATTGTCGAGCCCATACCCGCGCATCGTCAGGTAGTCCCAGTAGCCCTCGGTGTTGTAGGCGTCGCTGACCGAGGCGTCTTGGCCGATCAGGTCGGCCAGGCGGTGCGCGCCGAGGTCGCGCACGACGGCGTCAGTGATGACGCGCGTCTGCACCGGCACCTCGGCCAGCGGGATGTCGCCCCAGCCGGACACGCTGGCCACCGGCAGGGTCGATCCGCGCACGATCACTGGCGCGAGTTGCGCCGCAGGTGCGGCCGGCGGGGCAGGCGACGAGGACTGCGCTGCGGCCCATGGGCTGCCCAGGAGCGCGGCGGCCGCCAGCGCGACGCGCGACGGGTGAAATCGAACTGAAAAGATGTGTGCCATCGTGCTTCCGAATTGCGATGGCAGGTGGGCATGTCGAACGCTCCGTGGAGCGTCGAACCGGCTTCCCTGCGCGAGGATTACCTCAATCAGGTTCAAAGGGACTTTCTCAGTCGGGGCGACTCGACCTTGCGGCCTTGCCCTCCCAACACCCCCAGCGAATGCGCCGCAGGATGCGGCACGGTCGGATTATCACGGAAGTCGCGGGCGGTGCCCGGGCTGCACAGCGCTGCGTTCGCAACCGCGATGTGCGGCACCTACGCCGAGGCGCCAGCGTCGGGCATGCGATCGGTGCCGACGTGGTCGGCGGCGGTCGAACCTGCGGACCCGCAGCCCGTCCCGAGGCGCCGGGCCGGCGCCTGGCCTTACCAGCCGATCAGGACGTCGCGCCCTTGCACCAGCAGCCGGACCTTGGCGCCGACCGGCAGGCACACCTTGGTGCGGACGTGGCCGAAGGGCAGGCCGCTCAGGATCGGCGTGCCGATGACGCCGCGCAGGTGCTGAACCATCGCCTTCAGGCCATAGCCGCGATCGAGCGGCGACTTGCGAAACGCGCTGAAAGCGCCCAGCACGATCGCTTTCTGCAACGCCAGCACGCCCGCCTGATGCAGTTGCAGCAGGCAGCGCTCGATGCGGTACGGCATCTCGTTGACATCTTCGAGGAACAGCACGCCGCCGCGGATGCGCGGCCAGTGCGGCGTGCCGAGCAGCGAACAGATGAGGCTCAGGTTGCCGCCCCACAGCGTGCCGGCCACCTCGAGCCCGTCGAAGCCGGCCTCGGTGCGAAATCCGATCGCCTCGAGCTCGCCGCCCATGGCCTCGAGGAAGACCGCCTGCGTGATCTCGTCGACGGCGGGCTCGGGCTTGCCGCCGGTCTCGTCGGACGCGCGTCCGAAGTCGTCGCACGCCAGCGGCCCGGCCCAGGTCACGCCGCGCGCATGCGCGAGCAGACCGAGTTGCAACGCGGTGACGTCGCTGTGCCCGACCCAGCGCGTGCCGCGATCGACGCTGCCGGCGATGCGGCGCCAGTCGATGCGGTCGAGCAGCCGCGTCAGACCGTAACCCCCGCGGGTCGCCAGCGCGACGCCGGGCGCCGCGTCGGCCACCCGGTGCAGCGCAGCGAGCCGGGCCTCGTCGTCGCCACCGAAACGCTGGTGCTTGAGCAGCGCCGCCGGGTCGATCTGCACTTCGAAGCCGAGTTCGGCGAGACGGCGCGCAGCCCGCCGCAGCGGCGCCGCCTGCACCACCACCCCGGCCGGCGTGTACAGGTGCAGCGAGGTCACGCGGCCGGCCTCGGCGCGAGGTCGAGTTCCACCGCTTCGCCGGTCGGGATCAATTCCACCTCGACCTCGGCCGCGGCGCGACGCTGGCGGTACTGCTCGCGACGCATCACGAAGAAGTCGCGCAACGCCTGACCGCATTCGTCGCCCAGCACCCCGCCCAGGATCTGCGTGTGGTGGTTGAGGGCCGGATGGCCGAACAGGTCGACGACCGAGCCCGCGGCCCCGGTCTTGGGGTCGACCGCGCCGTAGACGACCCGCTTCACGCGGGCGTGCAGCAGGGCCATCGCGCACATGGCGCAGGGCTCGAGCGTCACGAACAGTTCGCATTCGGGCAACCGGTAGTTGCCCAGCAGGGTGGCCGCGTGGCGCAGCGCGACGATCTCGGCGTGCGCGGTCGGATCGTGCTCGGTGATCGGCCGGTTGTAGCCGGTGGCGATCACCTGCCCGCCGCGCATCACCACCGCGCCGACCGGCACCTCGCCGACCAGCGCGGCATTGCCGGCCTGGTCGAGCGCGAGGCGCATGGCATGCGCATCGGCAGGCGAGGGCGACGCGACACCGCTGCCGGCGACGGCGACAGCACTGGCGTCGATCGTCTGCGCGTTCGACTCCGGCGTCACTTTTCGGCCTCGGACCGGCGAGCGGCTGCGCCCTGTTCGAGCGCCCGCGCAACGTCGTCGCGCACCCGTTGCTGGAGTTGCTGCGACTGCTCGCGCACGTTGCCGGCCGGCACCGGGGAGGGCGCGGCGGCGCCGGTCTGCACCGTCGTCGCGGGCACCGCCGCGGCACTCATCGCCTGGCTGCTCGACTTCATCTGCTTGACCGCCACCATGCCGACGATCGCAAGCACGATCAGCAGAGACACCACGCCGAAGATCGCTCGCATCGAAATCTCCCGGTTGCACGCGCCCCGATTCTGCCCGGACTGACGGCGCCGAGGCCTGGACGCGCAACTGGAGGCCGTATCAAAGTGACGCCGCGGGCCGGGTGCGTGGGTGCTCCTCCAGGCAGCAGATACGCGGTGAGGCGTTTGTGGAGTCGGGCGCAGTCGCCCGACAACGGCGCCCTTTTCGAGTGCGGCCGGTCCGATACGCGACTCAGTCCAACAGACGCGCAACCGATCAAAGCGCAATCGACTGATACCATTTTGCGTTCAATAGATTAGATATCATGCTCATCCACGAACTTCAAGGAGTCGTGGATGAAGGAGCTCATTGCGTGTGACAAGCCGACCATCGCGCGGCTTGCCGAGCGGCTCAAGCAGGCCGACAGCCACCAGCAGTACCAGCGCATTCAATGTGTGCTCATCCGGGCCACTTTGGGCAGCTCCGCAGCCCAGATCGCGCAACTCCTCGGCTGGTCGACGGCCACCGTGCACGTCATCCACTCTCGCTGGGCCAGGGAGGGAGACGCCATCTTCGAGCTGCGCGCTCGGGGCGGCCGGCGCCACCAGCACTTGACGGCTGAACAAGAGGCGCGCGTGCTGGCGCCCTTTATTGCCCGGGCCGAAGCCGGCGGTATGCTCAAGGTGGCCGAGATCCAGCAGGCTTATGAGCAGCAGGCCGGCAAGGTGGTGGCCCCCTCGACGATCTACCGGCTGCTCGGTCGCCACGGCTGGCGCAAGGTCGTTCCCCGGCCGCGCCATCCGAAGGCAGACATTGCGGCGCAGGCCGCCTTTAAAAAAACTCCGCCGCCTGCTCGGCCACGAGGTCGCTCGCCAGGCTGAACGCGGCCGCCGCGTGCGGCTGATGTTCCAGGACGAGGGCCGCTTCGGGCTGCTGGGCACGCCGCGGCGCTGCTGGGCGCCCCTCGGAGTCCGCCCGGTGGTGGGCGCTCGGCTGGAGCGCAAGTACCTCTATGCGTTTGCCGCCGTCAGCCCGCACGACGGCGTGATGGACAGTCTGGTGCTGCCCTGGGTGAGTGCCGAGACGATGTCGATGTTCCTCGGCGAGATCGCCGAGCGCCATGGCGACGAGTTTGTGGTGATGGTCATGGATCAGGCAGGCTGGCACATCGCCGGCGATCTGGTCGTCCCGCCGAACATGCGGGTGGTGCTTCTGCCGCCGTATAGCCCGGAGCTGAATCCGGCTGAGCACATCTGGGAGGCCGTGCGCGAGGACTGCTTCGCCAACACCGTCTTCGCCGACCTCGACGCCGTCGAGGGCACGCTCAGTGCCGGCCTGCTCGCACTCGAATCCAATCCGCAAAGAGTCCAGCAAATGGCGGGATTCAACTGGATAACTTCTATACGTTTGAATGCAAATTAGTATGACGGGGTTCGAGCATCGGCGGCTGGCCGATTTGGGTTGTGCGTTTCACCGTGGCTTGTCATGACCAGACTAAATCCAGCGCCGCGATCGCTACCCCAGAAAGACCAACGGCCTAGGCGGTTCGCCTAAGCCGTAAAGCCTACTGGTGGGCCCTGAGTGACTCGAACACTCGACCTACGGATTAAGAGTCCGCTGCTCTACCAACTGAGCTAAGAGCCCCTGCGCCTTTCGGATCACGCGCCATTCCGAACAGGACAACCGGATCGGCGGCGGGCCGACAAGCGAGGATAAGTGGTGGGTTGTGCGGGGCTCGAACCCACGACCAATAGATTAAAAGTCTACTGCTCTACCAACTGAGCTAACAACCCGAAAAGCCCAGGATTATAGCGGGGGCTATGCGGTCGGCCGGGGCTCAGCCACCGTCCGCGACGAGCCGTTCGATGACCTGTTGGGCCGCGACCATGCCGAAGCACGCGGTGACGCCCACGCTCGAGCCGTAACCGTGGCAGTTCAGGCCGGCGTCCACACCCACGCCACCCTCGGGCAGGGCCACGGCCTCGCGCGAAAAGACGCAGTCGATGCCGAACCACCGGCGTTCATCGCGGGGCGAGCGGTCCGGGTCGCACTTGCGCAGGCGTTGGCGCAGCGCGGCCAGCAGGGGGTCGTGGGTCACGCGCCCGAGGTCGTCGACCTCGATCGCCTGCGGCCGACGCTTGCCACCGGCGGCGCCGCAGACGACGAGGCGTCGCCCGGTGTCCGACAGGGCCCAGCCCGCCAGCACGAGCTTGGCTTGCAACTGGTCGCAGGCGTCGATGACCGCGTCGACCGGCGTCGGCAGCAGGGCCGGCCAGTTGTCGGCAGTCACGAATTGCTCGACGCCCCGCACCTCGCAGCCGGGGTGGATGTCGGCGATGCGCTGCGCCAGTGCCACGACCTTGGCGGCGCCGATGGTCGCGCCCAGGGCCTGCACCTGGCGGTTGATGTTGGACTCGGACACGTGATCGAGGTCGATCAGCGTCAACCCAGCGACGCCGCTGCGCGCAAGCGCCTCGGCCGCCCACGAGCCGACCCCACCGACGCCGATCACCGCGACGCGGGACGCACGCAAGCGGGCGTAGCCGGCATTGCCGTACAGGCGGCGCAGGCCGCCGAAGCGCCGCTCCAGATCGACCGGCGTCGCCGCGATGTCGACGCCGCTCACGGTCGCTGCGCTACTTGATGGAGGCGAGGCGATCGCGCCCGGCCAGCGCTGCTTCGGACTTGGGATACGCGGTCATCAGGTCGGTCAAGGTGCGGCGCGCCGCCTTCGGGTCCTTCAGCTCGAGCTGGCAGTTGGCGATCGCGAGCACGGCCTCGGGTGCCCGCGGGTGCTGCGGCGCCGCGGTGACCAGCGTGCGGAAGGTCGTGATGGCCTCCTTGTAGTCACGCTGCCCGTACTGCGCGTTGCCGAGCCAGAACAGCACCGACTCGCGGTACGGACCGGCCGGGTAGCGCTTCTGGAACGCGACCAACGCGGCCGTGGCGCGGTCGAACTCGGCCCGGCGCAGGATTGCCATCGCCTCGTCGAACTGGCGCTTCTCTTCGCCGTCGACCAGGATCTCCTGGCCTTCCAGCGTCGCCTTCTGCGGCTCGAGCTTGCGGATGCGATCCTCGACCCCTGCGGCCACGTCCTTTTGCTGGCGCTGCAGCTCGGCCACCTCGCGCGTGAGCTGTTCGTTCTGGCCACGCAGCCGGGCGTTGTCAGCGCCCATCGTGTCGATGCGATCGTTCAGGTCGAGCAGGCTCTTGCGCAGCTGTGACATCTGCTGATTAAGCTGTTCGGTGATGCGCGCGACCTGGTCGGCCTGGCGTGCCTGCGCCTGCTGGTTGCTCTGTTCGAGCCGTTGGCGCAGGTCGAGGATCGCGCGGCGCGCCTCGTCGTCGTCGAACAGCCCGGCGTGCGCCGACGGCGCGGCCAGCGCCGCGGCAGCCAATCCGATTGCGGCCAGGCCGCGCGACAGCGCTCGCATCATCGATCTCCTCAACGGTTGACGATCTCGGCCCGGCGGTTCTTGGCCCAGGCCGCTTCGTCGCTGCCCTGGACCGACGGGCGCTCCTTGCCGAAGCTGACCGCCTCGACCTGCGCGTCGGTGGCGCCCAGCAGCGTCATCGAACGCGCCACCGCTTCGGCGCGCTTCTGGCCGAGTGCCAGGTTGTATTCGCGGCCGCCGCGGTCGTCGGTGTGGCCCTCGACCGAGACCTTGCGCTTGCGGTCGCCGTTGAGCTGCTTGGCCTGCGCATCGACCAGGTTGCGGTACTCGTCCTTGACGATGTAGCTGTCGAAATCGAAGTAGACGACGTTGTCCATGCGCGCCGCGGGCAGCGCGCTGCGCGTCAGGTCGACGCTGGCGACACCCGATTGACCGGCGCCGGCCGTGCCTGCACCGCCGGCGGCGTTGCCGCTC
>JBDSZM010000122.1:0-8652 GCA_039925165.1 Burkholderiaceae bacterium | reverse complement strand
TGCTCGCGACCACGCTGTCGATCGTCGCGGTGTTCCTGCCGATCGGCTTCATGGGCGGCATCGTCGGCAAGTTCTTCCACGAGTTCGGCCTGACCATCGTCGCCGCGGTGCTGATCTCGATGTTCGTCAGCTTCACGCTCGACCCGATGCTGTCGAGCATCTGGCACGACCCCCAGGCCGAGCACATCCACCGGACCGGCCCGCCGGTGTCGCTGTACGACAAGACCATCGGCCGCGTGACCGGCGTCTTCGATACCTTCACCGAGTGGTTGTCCCGCGCGTATCAATCGATCCTGCGCTGGTCGCTCGGGCATCGGCTGGCCACGCTCGGAATCGCGCTCGCGACCTTCGTCGGCAGCTTCTTCCTGATCCCGGTGCTCGGTGCGGAATTCATACCCAAGGCCGACTTCTCGGAGACCCAGATCAATTTCTATACGCCGGTCGGCTCGTCGCTCGAAGTCACCGAGTCGAGGGCGCGCCAGATCGACGCCATGCTGCGCACGCTGCCCGAGGTCAAGCACACGGTCGCGACCATCAACAGCGGCATCGCCGCCGGCAAGATCTACGGTGCGGTCTACGTGCGGTTGCAGGACCGCGCGGACCGGGTGCGCAGCGTGCAGGACCTGGTCGCGCCGATGCGCGAAGGCCTGTCGCGGATCCCCGGCATCACCGTCACCAACATCGGGCAGACCGACCTCGGCGGCGGCAAGAGCCTGCAGTTCTCGATCCAGGGCGCCGACCTCGGCGAGCTCGCGAAGCTGTCGCGCGGAATCACCGCAAAGCTGCTCGCCATCCCCGGCCTGGTCGATCTCGACAGCACGCTCAAGCCCGACAAGCCGACGATCGCGATCGACGTGCGGCGCGACGCCGCCGCCGATGCCGGGCTCAACGTGAACGCGCTCGCCGGCACGCTGCGCACCCTCGTGGCCGGCACCACGGCGGGCACCTGGCGCGCGCCCGACGGCGAGAACTACGACGTCAACGTGCGGGTCGCGCCCGACAGCCGCAACTCGATCGCCGACCTGGAGCGCACGCCGATCAATATCGCCGCTGCCGCCGACGGTTCGAGCCGCATCGTGCGGCTGTCGCAGGTGGCCGACGTGCGGCCGTCGACCGGGCCGAACCAGATCAACCGGCGCGAGCTGAATCGCGAGATCAACATCGACGCCAATGCCTACGGGCGCAGCTCGGGCGACGTCTCGACCGATATCCGCGCGGTGCTCGACGCCGTTGCATGGCCGCCCGGCTACCGCTACAGCTTCGGCGGCTCGACCAAGAACATGAACGAGTCCTTCGCCTATGCGCTGGGTGCGCTCGGCCTCGCGATCGTCTTCATCTACATGATCCTGGCGAGCCAGTTCCGCAGCTTCCTGCAGCCGCTCGCGCTGATGAGTTCGCTGCCGCTGACGCTGATCGGCGTGGTGCTCGCGCTGCTGATGTTCCGCTCGACGCTCAACATGTTCAGCATCATCGGCGTCGTGATGCTGATGGGCCTGGTGACCAAGAACGCGATCCTGCTGATCGACTTCGCGATCCGCTCGCGCGCCGGCGAGCACCGCGGCGAACACGGGCTCGACCACGACGAGCCGCCGATGAACCGCGAGCAGGCGCTGCTGCACGCCGCCAAGGTGCGGCTGCGGCCTATCCTCATGACGACGCTGGCGATGATCTTCGGCATGGTGCCGCTGGCCTTCGCGCTGAGCGAAGGCTCGGAGCAGCGCGCCCCGATGGGCCAGGCCGTGATCGGCGGCGTCATCACCTCGTCGCTGCTGACGCTCGTGGTGGTGCCGGTGGTCTATTGCTATCTCGACGACTTCACGCAGTGGCTGCGGCGCCTCGCACAGCGCCGTG
This sequence comes from Burkholderiaceae bacterium, assembly GCA_039925165.1. GTDB lineage: Bacteria > Pseudomonadota > Gammaproteobacteria > Burkholderiales > Burkholderiaceae_C > JBDSEG01. The sequence goes on along the minus strand of JBDSZM010000122.1, from coordinate 6,801 downwards.
CGGCGGCGCTGCCGGCGCATCAGCCCGCGCCCTAAAATTCACGCCCATGAACATCGAACAAGCCCGCTTCAACATGATCGAGCAGCAGATCCGTCCGTGGGACGTGCTCGATTCGGCGGTGCTGTCGCTGCTGGCCGCGGTGCGGCGCGAGGACTTCGTGCCCGCGGCGTACCGCGCGATGGCCTTCGTCGACACCGAGGTGCCGCTGCCCGACGGGCAGGTCATGCTCGCGCCGCGGGTCGAGGCCCGGCTGCTGCAGGAACTGTCGCTGCACAAGCACGAGCGGGTGCTCGAGATCGGCGCGGGCAGCGGCTTCATGGCCGCGCTGCTGGCGCACCGCTCGCAGCACGTCACCGCCCTCGAATTGCGTCCCGCGCTGGCCCGCATGGCGAGCCAGAACCTGCGCCGTGCCGGAGTGATGAATGCGCTGGTGCGCGAACTCGATGGCGCGCCCGGCCTGCCCGCCGAGGCGCCGTTCGACGCCATCGTGCTGTCCGGCTCGGTCGCCGCGGTGCCGCAACACCTGCTCGACCAGCTCAAGGTCGGCGGGCGGCTGATCGCGATCGTCGGCCAGGCGCCGGTGATGCAGGCGGTGCTGTACACGCGCGGCAGCGATCAGGGCTGCGCCAGCGAGATCCTGTTCGACACCGTCGCGCCGCGCCTTTCGGGCTTCGACGAGCCGAGCCGGTTCCGCTTCTGATCCGCATCCGCCCGATCCGCTGGTTCCGACTGTCGCCCCTTTGGCCCCGTCCGCAGACCTCGCCGCGCAGGCCGTCGCATCCTTGCGTCGAATCGTGGCCGGCCGGTCTATAACTCGCGCGGTCCACCCCGTCAGGATTTCCGTCATGCACCCTTCGGTACGCCATCTCGCCTTGACCCTGGTGGTGGGTGGCGTCGCCGCCCTGCCCGCGCCACCATCGCAGGCCCAGGCGCTGCCGTCGCCACCGGTGCGGATACCCGCGACGCCGCCGGCGACGATGCCGTCACCGGTGGCGGTGCCGGCGCCGATCAGCCCGCCGGTGCCCGTGGTGAACGCCGCCGCGACCCAGACCCTGCTCGATCTGTACCAGTCGGCGCGCGCCTTCGACGCCGCCTATTTGGCGGCGCGCGCGCAGGCCGATTCCGAGGTCTACAAGGCCGAGCAGGTCGAAGCCTTGCTGCGGCCGAGTGCCAGCCTGTCCGGCAGCGCCGGCCGGGTCGAGACCAACCCGCTGATCGGCCCGAACTTCGGCAGCAATGCGCTCGCCCTCGGCCTGACCGGCCGTTATCCGCTTTACAACCGCACCAGCAGCGCCACCGTGGCGCAGGCGCGCCAGGCCTTGCTGGCATCGCGCAGCGTGCTCGAACTGGCCGAACAAGACCTGATCGTGCGGGTCGCGCAGGCCTATTTCGACGTCCTTGCGGCGCAGGACACACTGGCCACCACGCGCGCCAGCAAGGCGGCCATCAGCGAGCAGCTCGCCTCGGCCAAGCGCAACTTCGAGGTCGGCACCGCGACCATCACCGACACCCGCGAGGCGCAGGCGCGTTTCGACCTCGGCACGTTTCAGGAACTGGCGGCCGAGAACGATCTGCTCAACAAGCGGATCGCGCTCGACCAGCTGGTCGGACGGCCCAACACCGCGCCGGCGCAACTGGCGATCCCGGTCGCGCTACCGGCCCCGCCCACCGACGTGCAGGCGTGGGCCGCGCGCGCCGAGTCGCAGCACCCGCAGATCTGGCGTGCCCGCATCGCGCTCGATGTGGCGCGGCTCGAGGTCGAGAAGGCACGTGCCGGCAAGTTGCCGGTGCTCGATGCGGTGGCGGGTGTCAACGCCGGGCGCGGCACCACCGGCACCGTCACCGGCAGCAACGCCAGCGCCAGCCTGGGCGTGCAGCTGAGCCTGCCGCTCTACACCGGCCAGGCGGTCGAGAACCGGATCGCCGAGACCCAGGTGCTCGAGGACCGGGCGCGCAGCGATCTCGATGCCGCGCTGCGCAACGTGAGCCTCGCGACCCGCACCGCCTTCAATGCGCTGCAGTCGGGAGTCGGCCAGGTGCGTGCCCTTGAAGCCGCCGAGTCGTCGAGCCAGCTCGCGCTCGAGGCAACCCAGCTCGGCTACCGGGTCGGCGTGCGGGTCAACCTCGACGTCCTGAACGCGCAGACTCAGCTCTTCACGACCCGGCGCGACCTGGCACGCGCGCGCTACGACGTGCTGGTCAATACGCTGCGCCTGCGCCAGGCCGCCGGCGAGCTCAAGCCCGAGGACGTGGCCCGCGTCAACGCGCTGCTGGCGCGCTGAGCGCCGACAGCCACAGCGCATCGATCGCCGCGGCCATGCGTTCGGCCGCGCCCCGGTGCGCAGCGGCGAACGCCGATCCGGCGGTTGCCTGCGCCGACTGCTCGGGCGTGCCCAGCAGGTGCACTGCCGCCGCGACGCCGGCCTCGATATCGGCCACCCGCTGCGCCGCCCCCGCGGCCAGCGACAGCTCGGCGGCCTCGGCGAAGTTGTCGGTGTGCGGGCCCATCACCACCGGGCAGCTGCAGGCCGCGGCCTCAATCAGGTTCTGCCCGCCGAGCGGCGCAAAGCTGCCGCCCAGCAGGGCGACCTGCGCGACCGCGTAGTACAGCGCCATCTCCTGCATCGAGTCGCCGAGCCAGACGTCGGCGGAGCCGGCCGCGGCCGGCGGAACCTCCGACCACAGGCTGCGCCGCGCGAGCGACAGGCCGGCCTGCGTCACCAGCGCCGCGACCTCGTCGAAACGCTGCGGATGGCGCGGCACCACGAGCAGCAACGGGCGCGGCATCGGCAGGCGTGACCAGGCCGCGAGCAGTGGCGCCTCTTCGCCTTCGCGCGTCACCGCCGCCAACACCACCGGCCGATCCAGCGCGGCACGCCAGGCGTGGCCCTGCTCCAGCAGCTTCGGCGGCGGCGTGAGGTCGAACTTCAGATTGCCGGCGATGCGGACCTCGGGCGCACCGGCGTCGCGCAGCCGCCGCGCATCGTCCTCGGTCTGCGCCAGCACCAGCGCCAGGCTGCGCACGGCCGGCGCCAGCAGGCTCGCATAACGCACCCCGCTGCGCTGGCTGCGCAGGCTCAGCCGGGCATTGGCCAGCACCATCGGCATGCCGGCGTCGCGCGCCGCGAGCAGCAGGTTGGGCCAGATCTCGGTCTCCATGAGCACCCCCAGCGCAGGCTGGAAATGGGCCAGGAAGCGCGCCACCGCAGCTGGCGTGTCGTAGGGCAGCCAGGTCTGTCGATCGCCCGGCTGCAGCAACGCGGCGCCGGCCTCGCGACCGGTCGCGGTGCCGTGGGTCAGAAGCAGTCGCAGGCCGGGCCGGCGCGTGCGCAGGGCGGCGATCAGCGCGCCGGCGGCCCGCGTCTCGCCAAGCGAGACCGCATGCAGCCACAGCCAGCCGGCGCTCGGCGCATCGGCGTAGCGGCCGAAGCGCTCGCCCATACGGTGCCGATACAGCGGCTCGGCCGCGCCGCGCCGCCACAGGCGCAGCCAGTAGAGCGGCTGCGCCAGGCCGAGCAGGGCCGAATACGCGCCGCGTGCGGCCCGCTGGCGCAACGCCGGGCACATCGGGCCGCGGCGCGGGTCAGTGGGCAGCGGCGACGATCTGCGCGCCCGGCTTGACGCTGCGCAGCGCGGCCATGAAATCGCTCTCGATGCGATGCAACGCTGCTTCGGTGTGGCCCTCGAAGCGCAGCACCAGCACCGGGGTGGTGTTGGACGCGCGGATGAGTCCGAAGCCGTCGGCGTAATCGGCGCGGATGCCGTCGATGGTGACGATGTCGATGGCGCCCGGGAACTTGGCCGTCTCCAGCAACTGCTGCACCAGCTTCGGCGCCTCGCCCTCGGCGACCGCCACGTTGAGCTCGGGCGTGCTGTAGCTGGTGGGCAGCGCGTTCAGCACCGCGCTCGGGTCGGCCGAGCGCGACAGGATCTCGAGCAGCCGCGCCGCGGTATAGGTCGCATCGTCGAAGCCGTACCAGCGCTCGCCGAAGAAGATTTGTCCGCTCATCTCGCCGGCCAGCGGCGCCTTGACTTCCTTCATCTTGGCCTTGATGAGCGAGTGGCCGGTCTTCCACATCAGCGGCACGCCGCCGGCGGCGCGGATCGCGGGCGCCAGGCGCTGGGTGCACTTCACGTCGTAGATGAAGGTCGCACCCGGATGGCGCGGCGCGACGTCGGTCGCGAACAGCATCAGCTGGCGGTCCGGATAGATGATCTGGCCGTCCTTGGTGACAACACCCAGCCGGTCGCCGTCGCCGTCGAAGGCGAGGCCGATCTCGGCGTCGGTCGACTGCACGCTGCGGATCAGGTCGGCCAGGTTCTCGGGCTTGCTCGGGTCCGGGTGATGGTTCGGAAAGTCGCCGTCGACCTTGGAATAGAGCTCGGTCACCTCACAGCCGAGCGCGCGCAGGATGCCGGGTGCCGAGGCGCCGGGGATGCCGTTGCCCGAATCGACCACGATGCGCATCGGCCGTGCGAGCTTGCAGTCGGAGACGATGCGCTGCCGGTACTCAGGCAGGATGTCCATGGACGCCGAGCGACCGGACGCATAGAAGTAGCTCTCTGACGCCATCCGCTGTCGCAAGCCCTGGATGTCGTCGCCGTAGATGGCGCGCCCGGCCAGCACCATCTTGAAGCCGTTGTAGTCCTTCGGGTTGTGGCTGCCGGTCACCATGATCCCGCTGTGGCAGCCGTGCGAGCCGCGGGTGGCGGCGACGTAGTACAGCATCGGCGTCGTCACCGCCCCCAGGTCGACCACGTCGAGCCCGGTCGCAACGAGTCCACGGATCAGTGCCTTGACCAGCGACGGCCCCGACCGTCGGCCGTCGCGGCCCACCGCCACCGCACGCTCGCCGGCGTGTCGGGCTTCGGTTCCGAACGCGCGGCCCAGGTGCTCGGCAAATGCCGGATCGATCGTCTTGCCGACCACGCCGCGGATGTCGTAAGCCTTGAAGTTCGAAGCGGTGACTTGCATGAGGATGCGGACTCGGCAGGGGGATGGCGACGGATTGTAGGCAGCCGGGCAACTGCCCGAGGGTCGGCAACAGGGCACCGCGTCGGGTCGAAGACCGCTTGCCGCAACGCCACCCGATCTGGCCGCATGACTGGCGCCGCCACGCGCGAGTGCCTGGTTTCCGTGACGCGCCGATGACCGACCGTGCGCTGCGTCGACGCGGCGGGGGGCCCGGGATCGAGCCTGCACAATCGCCGGCAGATCACCGACCCGGTGACGGCCGGGACCCTGGCCCGTGGAGCCGCCACCGAGGAACGACATGTGCAACGCGATCGACCGCCAGCGCCAGACGACGGCCGCAGCCGACCGGCCCGGCGCCGGCCGCGTCGCTGCGGCCTTGACCCTGCGCGAATGCGCGGCGCGCCTCGGCCCAGGCGCCGAGGCGGCGTGCCGGATCGGACTGGCGGCGGGCCTGGCGCTGGCCAGCGGCGCGGCCTGCCAGGCCCAGGCCGCGACCGCCGCGCCGGGCGGTGTCGACCGATGGTTCGCGCAGGTCGGTCGCGCGGCCGACACCCGAAGCGTCGCGGTGGGCGCCGGCTGGGACTGGCGCTGGCGGGTCGGGCTCGGAGCGCGCGGGCTCGTGACCGGTGCGCACGACATCTCGATCGGCCACTGGCAGTCTGACGTCGGCGCTGATCGTCACGGCGTGACCCAGTTGGGCATCACGCCGTCGCTGCGCTACTGGCCCACCGGCGAGACACGCCGATGGTTCGTCGAGGCCGGCATCGGCGCCCACCTCTTGACGCCGGTCTACCGCACGCACGACAAGACCTTCAGCACCCGTTTCAACTTCGGCGATCACGTCGGTCTGGGCTACCGCGCCGTCGCCTCGACGACCGAATGGTCGCTGCGCCTGCAGCATTTCTCGAACGCCGGGATCAGGAGTCCCAACCCCGGCGAGAACTTCGTCCAGCTGCGCTGGTCGGTCGCGTTCTAGGCTGGGTGCAGGCCGGTCCGGCCGCAGGTTCAGGGCGTCGGCACGCTGTCGCACAGGTCACCGTCAATGCGATCAACCGGCAATTTTCCGGGCCGCTCGGAACGGGTGCGGTGGGGCTCGCCAGCTCGGCCACGGTCGCGGCCAGCACCATCGCCGGCGCGCTCGTATCGCTCGACGCGCTCGCGCGGCGCCACGCCGCCGCGCCAGACCGGCCGGCCGAATCAGGCCGCGCCGCTGCCGGCTGTCATCGACGCCAGGCGACGGTCGATCTCGGCGGGTGACACGTCTTCGATGTGGGTGGCGATGGTCCAGACGTGGCCGAACGGGTCCTCGAGCGTGCCCGAGCGGTCGCCGTAGAACTGGTCCTGGACCGGGCGCTGCAAGACCGCGCCGCCCTCGATTGCGCGCTGCACGGTGGCGTCGACATCGTCGACATAGAGCATCAGGCTGACCGAGGTGCCGCCGTACGAGCGCGGCCCCTTGTAGCCCATATCGGGCGACTCGTCGGCCAGCATGATGACCGAGCCGCCGACCCGGATCTCGGCATGTGCGAGGCCGTTCGGGCCGTCGAGCCGCATGGCCTCGGTGGCGCCGAACGCCTGCTTGTAGAAGTCGATGGCGCGGGCCGCGCCGGCCACGATCAGGTAGGGCGTGACGGCGGCGTAGCCGTCGGGGATGGGCTTGACGGGCATGGCGTTCCTCCTCGATGTCGGCGACCGGAGCGCGCTCAATTGGCCTCGGCCAGCTGCTCCAGGATCGCCGGGTTCTCCAGCGTGCTCGTGTCCTGCGTGATGGCCTCGCCCTTGGCCACCGAGCGCAGCAGGCGGCGCATGATCTTGCCGCTGCGCGT
>JBDSZM010000121.1:0-4461 GCA_039925165.1 Burkholderiaceae bacterium | reverse complement strand
GCGCTGTGCGGCAGCAGCTGTTCGCGCACGCTGTTGGTGAGCGAGATCTCGCTGGTCGAGATCAGGTACTGCTCGGGCAGCGTCTCGTCGCCGCCGCGGCTGACCCAGAACATGTCGTCCTTGAACTTGGGCAGCTGCCCGGTGCCCTCGAGCACCTCGCGGTTGACGATGTAGGGCGTGTAGCACTCGACATAGCCGTGCTCCTGCGTCTGCAGGTCGAGCATGAACTGCGCGAGCGCGCGGTGCAGGCGCGCGATCGGCCCGCGCAGGAAGCTGAAGCGCGCGCCCGACAGCTTGATCGCGGTGTCGAATTCCAGGCCCAGCGGCGCACCCAGGTCGACGTGGTCGCGCACCGCGAAGTCGAAGCGGCGCGGCGTGCCCCAACGCCGCACCTCGCGATTGGACGATTCGCCGCCGACCGGCACCTCGTCCTGCGGCAGGTTGGGCAACGACATCAGCAGGTCCGACAGCTCGCCTTGCAGCACCTCGAGCCGCGACGCCGAGTTGGCGAGTTCGTCGGAGATGCCGGCGACCTCGGCCATCGGCGCGGCGCTGTCCTCGCGCTTCGCCTTCAGCTGGCCGATCCGCTTAGACAGGCTGTTGCGGCGTGCCTGCAGTTCCTCGGTGCGCGACTGGATCGCCCTGCGCTCGTGCTCGAGCGCGGCATAACGCTCGGTATCGAGGAAGGGCTGCGGCGACTGGCGCCGCTCGAGGCGTTCGACGACGTGCGCGAGGTCCTTGCGCAGCAGGGTGATGTCGAGCATGGGAAGGCGGCCGTGGGCGGGGTGCGAAGGGCCCGGATTGTAGGCAGCCGACGCCCGTGCAGGACCGCCGGGCGTGGCCCGACGACGACTACGCCTTGATCCCCATCGACTTGTCACCCAGTCCCATGGGCAGCGGAAAGTGCGTCGTCTCCTCGACCCCCGGCAGGCGCCGCACCGACACCGCGCCGAGTGCGCGCAGGCGCTCGATGACGCGCTGCACCAGGATATCGGGCGCCGATGCACCGGCGGTCAGTCCGACGCTGCGCTTGCCGTCGAACCACTGCGGCTGCAGGTCCTCGGGCGCGTCGACCATGTAAGCCTGCGTGCCCAGCCGCTGCGCCAGTTCGCGCAGCCGGTTGCTGTTGGAGCTGGTCGGGCTGCCGACCACGATCACCACGTCGACGCCCGGCGCCATCAGCTTGACGGCGTCCTGGCGGTTCTGGGTCGCATAGCAGATATCCTGCTGCTTGGGCTCACGCACCTTCGGAAAGCGCCGTTTGACCGCCTGCAGGATCTCGGCCGCATCATCGACCGACAAGGTGGTTTGGGTCACCACCGCCAGCTTGTCGGTCTGGCGCACCTGCACCCGATCGACATCGGCCACATCCTCGACCAGGTAGATGCCCTCGTTGAGCTGGCCCATCGTGCCCTCGACCTCGGGATGGCCCTTGTGGCCGATCATGATGAAGTCGTAGCCCTCGCGGTGCAGCTTGGCGACCTCGACGTGGACCTTGGTGACGAGCGGACAGGTTGCGTCGAAGACGCTGAAACCGCGTTGCGCAGCCTCGGCGCGCACCGCCTGCGACACGCCATGGGCGCTGAAGACCAGCGTCGCTCCGGGGGGTACCTCGGCCAGGTCCTCGATGAAGATCGCGCCCCGCGCGGCGAGGTCGTTCACGACATAGGTGTTGTGGACGATCTCGTGGCGCACGTAGATCGGGGCACCGAACTTGACAAGGGCGCGTTCGACGATCTCGATCGCGCGGTCGACCCCGGCACAGAAGCCGCGTGGCTCGGCCAGCACCACTTCCTCGAGCAGCGCATTCGGGCTCACAGCACGCCGATCAGGTGGACGTCGAAGCACACCGGTCGGCCGGCCAGCGGGTGGTTGAAGTCGAACAACAGCCACTCGTCGCCCAGTTCGCGCACCACGCCGGCATAGCCGCCCTGCCCGCCCGGGGTCGGGAACTGGACCACGTCGCCGACGCTGATCTCGGGGTCGGGGTGACCGAGCTCGACCAGCAAAGCGCGCTTGACGCGCTGCAGCAGGTCCGGGTTGCGCGGGCCGAAGGCCTCGCCGGCGGCAAGCTCGAAGGACGCGCGCGCCCCCTCGGGCAGACCGAGCAGCAGCGCTTCCATCGCCGGGGCCAGGGCGCCGCTGCCGAGCGAGAGCGTCGCGGGCTGGCCGTCGAAGGTGTCGATCCAGGCGCGCCCGTCCGGGCCCGACAGGCGGTAGTGCAAGGTCAGAAACGACCCCGCTAGGACGGGGTTCAACGCTGAGACGGCATTCAAGGACAGACCCGCTTGGATAGACTGACCCTCTATTTTAGGGCGCGCCCATGCTGCTCAAGGACCTCCCCGCCGCTGCCCGTCCGCGCGAAAAGCTGCTGGCCCTCGGCCCCAGCGCGTTGGCCGATGCCGAGTTGATCGCCTTGCTGCTGCGCACCGGGCTGCCGGGGCTGTCGGTGCTGCAGCTCGCGCAGCGCACGCTCGATGCCTTCGGTGGCCTGGCCGGCCTGCTCAACGCGTCGGCCGAGGACCTGCGGCGCATCAAGGGCCTCGGCCCGGCCAAGCGGGCCGAGCTGTCGGCGGTGCTCGAACTGGCGCGGCGCTCGCTGCTGCGCGAATTCGAGCAGGCGCCGATCTTCGATACGCCGGCCAAGGTCAAGGACTATCTGCGCCTGCAGATCGGCGAGCGGCCGCACGAGGTGTTCGTCGTCGTGTTCCTGAATGCACAGTCGCGCCTGATCAAGCTGGAAGAGATGTTCCGCGGCACGCTCACGCAGACCAGCGTCTATCCGCGCGAGGTGGTGCGGCGCGCGCTGGAACTGAATGCGGCGTCGGTCATCCTGGCGCACAACCATCCGTCGGGCGCCTGCGAGCCGTCGCGCGCCGACGAGTTCCTGACCCAGACCCTGACCGCCGCGCTCAAGCTCGTCGACGTGCGCGTGCTCGACCACCTGGTGGTCGGGCGCGACGCAGTGCTGTCGTTTGCCGAGCGCGGGCTGCTGTGAAACCGCTGCGTCGGCCCATGGCCCGCCACTTCGGCGAACTGGACGAACTGCGGGTGGCGCTGCAGACGGCACAGCGCGAGGCCACCGAGCACGCCGCGCGCGAGGCCGAGCGGCGGGCACGCGAACAGCAGGAGCGCGACCTCTTCGCGCGCAGCGTCGGGCCGGTGGCGCCGCTGCGCAAGGCGGCCGCCGCGCTGCCGCTGCGCAGCCGCCCGCCCCCGATCCCGCGCCAGCGTCAGCGCGACGAGGCCGCGGTGCTGGCCGAATCGATCTCGGACGGCATCGACGCGCTCTCGCTGCTCGAGACCGACGACACGCTGTCGTACCGGCGTGCCGATGTCGGGGCCGAGGTGGTACGCAAGCTGCGCCGTGGCGTCTGGGCGATCCAGGCCCAGATCGACCTGCACGGCCTGCGCCGCGAAGCGGCACGCGAGCATCTGGTCGGCTTTCTGCGCGAGGCGGGCGGCAAGGGCCTGCGCTGCGTGCGGGTGATCCACGGCAAGGGCAACGGCTCACCCGGCCGCGAGCCGGTGCTCAAGGCCAAGGTCAAGAACTGGCTGGCGCAAAAGGACGAGGTCATGGCCTTCACCCACGCCCGCGCCTCCGACGGCGGCCACGGCGCCCTGATCGTGCTGCTGCGACCGGCGTCGCGGCGCGAGGGCAGGATCAGCCGAGCAGACGCTGCGCGATGAGGTGCAACGCGCGTGCGGCGGCGCTTCCGGGCGCCAGTTCGAGCAGCAGCCGGCGCTTCTTCACCGACTCGCGCACCGTGGGATCGGTCGGCACCTCGCCGACGAGGTCGAGCCGGACCGGCGCCGAGCCGGTCGCGAGTTGCGGTGTCACGAAACGGTCGACCACCCGCTGCAACTGCCCGCGCACCGCCTTGCCTTCGCCGGCGACGCTCGTCTGATTGACAACCACCCGAACGTCGCGGCGCTGCTGCTCCTGCAGCGCCAGCACCTTGATGGTCGCGTAGGCGTCGGTCATCGAGGTTGGCTCGGGCGTGACCACGACGAGCACGTCGTCGGCCAGCGACAGCGCGTACAGCACCACGTCGGAGATGCCGGCGCCGGTGTCGAGCAGGATTCGGTCGTAGCGCGGCGCCAGCGTTCGGATCACGTCGACCAGCTGCTGGCGAACCTCGGCCGTCAGGCGGGAATACTCGACCAGGCCCGAGCCCGCGAGGAGCACCGAGAAGCCGCCCGGGGCCTGAAGCACGGCGTCGTCGAGCGTCGACTTGCCGGTGAAGACATCGTGCAGCGTGACCTTGGGCGTGAGGTTGAGCACCACGTCCAGGTTGGCCAGGCCGAGGTCGGCGTCGAGCACCAGCACCCGCTCACCGCGCGCCGCCAGCGCCATCGCCAGGTTGGCGGCGAGGAAGGTCTTGCCGACCCCGCCCTTGCCGCTGGTGACCGCCATGACGCGGGCGTGCTTGTCCGTCGGCGCTGCCGCCGATCGGCCGC
>JBDSZM010000120.1:0-3441 GCA_039925165.1 Burkholderiaceae bacterium | reverse complement strand
AGCTCGACGCCGCCGTCGACGCCGTTGTCCTTGATCCATTGGATGGTCGACGCCCAGGCGCCGACATAGAAGCCGGTCGGGAACGCATAGTCGAGGCCGCCCTGCAGCGCCGGCTTGAAGCGGGTTTGCGAGATGCCGCGATAGCGGTAGTCGGTGACCGCCCCGAGGTTGAACGACAGCGGGCTGTCCTGCGCCCGTGACAGCGTGGGCAGTGAGGAAAGACCGAGGGCGGCCACCAGGGCGAGCAAGCGTGTGTTCATGTTCCGGTTTTCCATCGAGGTTGGGAGGATCTCGGCATATCTCCGCAGCTTCTGTGCCATGCCGGTCTGCACCGGCGTGGCGCGGCAAGCAGCAGCGCGGTACCGAACCCGCTGGGCTGCCTGGCACTCAATCAGTGCCAAGGCACCGATCGGGCGATCACTGGTTTGGTGCGACGGCAGCCCGATGCCGCCCCGCGTTCCCCCGGCACAATCGCTCCGACTCCCCGCTCGCGTGAGGGCGGGCACAGCAAGGACACCGCATGTCGCTCGCCGTCATCCGCAGCCGCGCGCTGGACGCCCTTGCCGCGCCGGAAGTCACGGTCGAGGTCGACCTCGCCAACGGCCTGCCGAGTTTCACCCTCGTCGGCCTGGCCGATCTCGAGGTCAAGGAAGCGCGCGAGCGGGTGCGCGCCGCGCTGCAAAACAGCGGTCTGCAGTTCCCGCTCAACAAGCGGGTCACGGTCAATCTCGCGCCGGCCGATCTGCCCAAGGAGTCCGGCCGCTTCGACCTGCCGATCGCACTCGGCATCCTGGCCGCCACCGGGCAGATCGATCCGGCCCGGCTCGACGGCTACGAATTCGCCGGCGAACTCTCGCTCTCGGGCGACTTGCGGCCGGTGCGCGGCGCCCTGGCGATGGCGCTCGCGCTGATCCGCCAGCGCGGCGCCGACCCGCAGGCACCGGCGCGGGCGCTGGTGTTGCCCACCGACAGCGCGCGCGAGGCGGCCCTCGCCGGCGAACTCGCCATCCACGGTGCGGCCCACCTGCTCGACGTCGTGCGCGCGCTGCTCCCCGGCGACGCCCGCGCCCCGCTGCCCCTGGCGTCGCCGCTGCCCCGGGTTAGCGCAGCAGCCGTCGCCGACCTGCGCGACGTGAAAGGCCAGTCGGCCGCCAAGCGGGCGCTCGAGGTGGCGGCGGCCGGCGAGCACAGCGTGCTGATGGTCGGCCCGCCAGGGACCGGCAAGTCGATGCTGGCGCAGCGCTTTGCCGGCCTGCTGCCGCCGCTCACCGACGACGCGGCGCTCGAGTCGGCCGCGATCCTCGGGCTGACCGGCGGATTCCGCGCCGAGCGCTGGGGCGAGCGCGTCTTTCGATCGCCGCACCACACCGCCTCGTCGGTCGCGCTGGTGGGCGGCGGGTCCCCGCCGCGGCCGGGCGAGATCTCGCTCGCCCACCACGGCGTGCTGTTTCTGGATGAACTCCCCGAGTTCTCGCGCAGCGCGCTCGAAGCGCTGCGCGAGCCGATGGAAAGCGGCCGCATCACGATATCGCGGGCCGCCCGGCAGGCCGAGTTTCCGGCCCGCTTCCAGCTCATCGCCGCAATGAACCCGTGTCCCTGCGGGCACCTCGGCAGCCCGCTGCGGTCCTGCCGCTGCACGCCGGACGCGGTCGCCCGTTACCAGGCGCGCCTGAGCGGGCCGCTGCTCGACCGCATCGACCTGCAGGTGGAAGTGCCCGCGCTGAGCGGACAGACGCTGGTCGCGGCGCCCGACGGCGAGCCGGGGGCGCTGATCGCGGCCCGGGTCGCCATCGCCCGGCGCCGGTCGTTCGACCGGCAAGGTTGCAGCAACGCGCAACTCGGTGGCGATGCGCTCGACCGCCACGCGGCGCTGGACGCCGCCGCGTCGCTGTTCCTGCGCAACGCGGCAGCACGGCTGGGTTGGTCGGCGCGCGGTTTCCATCGCGTGCAGCGGGTCGCGCGCTCGATCGCCGACCTGGCGGGCAGCCCGGCGATCCAGGTCGCCCACTTGGCCGAGGCGATCCAGTACCGACGGGTGCTGGTTGCTGCCTAGTCCGCTGAATCCTTGACATGGGCGTCGAGGGACGCACGGGACGGGAGGTGATGCAAGGCGCGAGCATTGGCAACGCCGCAGCGGGACCGCATCGTGCGGGCCGTACCGATCCGTCCGATTTCAGTGATTCAGTGGACTCGCGCGACTAGCTTCGGTGCAGGCGCCCTTGCGAGGTGCTCACCACGTCGCCCGGACGCAGGCGCGGGTCGGCCGCGGCTTCGAAACGCCGCATGCTGCCGTCCTTCATCGTCACGGTGGTGATCCAGACCGTCGTGCGCTTCAGGTGCTTCTCGACCTCGTTGCCGAGCACGCCACCCCCGACGGCGCCGCCGAAAGTCGCGATCGTGCGGCCGCTGCCACCGCCGATCTGGTGGCCGAGCGCGCCACCGGCCACCGCACCGCCCACGATGCCGAGACCGCTGCCCTTGCCCTTGCGGGTCTCGGTCTGGACCGAGCGGACGATCGCGCAGTCGGTGCACAGCTTCTTGAGCGCAGCGCGGCTCGGAACCGCCTCCGCCGCATGAGAGATCCCGGCCCCCGACAGGCTGAGGAAAACGGCGAGAGCGATCGATCGATGCAGTTTCATGGGCGACTCCTGAGGCAGGGGTTCGAATCTAGAGCAACGCGGCCAGCGAGCGGCGCACCGTGGACGGATCGAGCGCAGCGCGGCGTGACCAATCTTGCACCTGATCCTCACCGATCTTGCCGACGTTGAAATAGGTCGACTCGGGATGCGCGAGCATGAATCCGCTGACGCTCGCGGCCGGCATCATGGCCATGCTTTCAGTCAACGACATCTGGATGTCGGTGCATCCGAGCACCTCGAACAGATCGGCCTTGACCGAGTGGTCGGGGCAGGCCGGATACCCCGGCGCCGGGCGGATGCCGCGATAGGTCTCGCCGATGAGCTCGGGCAGGGTGAGGTGCTCGTCCGGCGCGTACGCCCAGAACTCGGTGCGCACGCGCAGGTGCAGCCGTTCGGCGAACGCCTCCGCCAGACGGTCCGCCAGCGCCTTCAGCATGATCGAGCTGTAGTCGTCGAGATCGTCGAGGAATTGCTGGTTCTTCTTGTCGGCGCCCAGCCCGGCCGTGACGGCGAACAGGCCGATGTAGTCGGCGATGCCCGAGGCTTTGGGTGCAATGAAATCGGCCAGGCAGCGGTTGGGTCGCTTGATCTTCTGCCCGTCCGCGCCGTCGATCACCGGGCGCACCGACTGCATGCGCAGTCCCCGCCACGTCATCAGCACTTCGGTGCGCGATGCGTCGGCGTAGATCTCGATGTCGTCGTCGCCGATGCTGTTGGCCGGGTAGAGGCCGATCACGCCGTTGGCCGTCAGCCAGCGGCCCTCGATCAGGCGTTTCAACATGCGCTGGCCATCCGAATAGAC
>JBDSZM010000119.1:0-8192 GCA_039925165.1 Burkholderiaceae bacterium | reverse complement strand
CACGCTGCTCAAGGCTCGTCCGTCGGTTCCCTGCACCGTGAGCACTTCGGCATCGGCACCGAACTCCTGAAGCAGCCGTTCGAAATATCGCTTCGGCAAGGCCGGCGTGCCGTGCCGGTGCACGTTGTCGGCATAGAGCGGGAAGAAGCGATCGACGCCGGCATCGAGCTCGCTGGTGAGGCCGTTCTTCAGGCCCTTGCGGACCATCGCGCGCTGCTTGCGCGGGATCGCCAGCATGTTGGCTTCCTCGGTCTCGAGCAGCGGCTTGCGGAACGTGACATACAGGTCCTGCGCAGGCCAGTCGGCGTGGCGGGCCTCGACGTTGCGCAACTCGAGGTGCTCGACGCCCAGGCCGCGCGCCAGCTCCTGCGCGTGGCTCTCCAGCGCCTCGGCCGCGGCGGGGTTGGATGCGGCCACGCCGCCATATACCGCGAACGGCAGGCTGACGAGCGAGTGCCCGAACATGAGGCTCTTGACGCGCGCCAGCGGCAGCACGCCTTCGATGCCGTCCGGGCCGCGGGCGAGCAGGAAGTAGGTGCGATGCTTGAACACGTCTTCGAGCAGGTTCTGCCAACCGGCGCGATGAAAGAAGGTGGCGTCGGGACAGGCCTGGACGTAGCGGTCCCACTGCGCCACACCGGCCGCGTCGCGCCGGTCAAGTTGCTCGATCGTCAGCATGGCGTCAAGCCGCTTGCGCGGGCCTCGGCGCGGGCGCCGCGCCCAGGAAGATGCGGTCCATCCGGTCCCATTCGAAATCGCCCAGCAGGCGCTGCAGCCGGGCCTGCATGCGCGGGATGTTGACGTAGTGGCGGAACCGCGTCTTCGCGCCGATGCCGGGCACGCGCGGCTGGTCGACGTCGATTTCCCACGGGTGGAAATAGAAGATCGCCGACTGCCGGTCCTGCCGGTTCACCTGCTGCAGCATCCAGCGCGACAGGGCATAGGGGTACAGGCGGAAGTAACCACCCCCGCTGCTCGGCAGGTTGCGGTTGAGCAGGCGCAGCGTCGTGACCGGGATCTCGAGCAGCCCGTCGCCCACCGGGTGGGCAAAGCGCGGCGCATCGGGCATGCCGTAGTGGTCGTGCCGGATCGGGTAGACGCTCGAGCTGTAGCGGTGGCCGGCGCGCGCCAGCACGTCGAAGGCCCAGAGGTTGCCGGTCCCGATCGAGAAGCTGGGCGCCCGATAGCCGGGGACTTCGAATCCGGACAGGTCTTCGAGGATGCGCTTGGCCCGCACCACGTCCTCGCTGAAGGCGGCCGGGGTCAGCTCGCTCGCGCGCTGGTGGCCGTAGCCGTGACTGGCCAGTTCATGGCCGCGCGACACGATGCTGCGCACCAGCTGCGGATATCGTTCGGCGATCCAGCCGAGCGTGAAGAAGGTCGCCTGCGTGCCGCTCGCATCGAGCATGTCGAGGATGGTCTCGACATTGCGCTCAACCCGGCACTCGCGCTGGTCCCAGCCGGCCCGGTCGATGTGCGGGGCGAACGCCGAGACCTGAAAGTAGTCCTCGACGTCGATCGTCAACGCATTGACGATGGCCGTGCCGCCTGCGCGACCGGCCAGGGCCGCAGGCGTCCCGCCCGGCCGGACCTCATCGGGCAGGCGCGCGTTCATGCGTCGGGCTCGCTGCGGCCGGCGGCACCCTGCCCGACCATGCGCTGCAGCAGTTCGAGCGTCTTGAGGTTGATGCCTTCGAGCCGGAGCAGGCTTTGCTCGAGGCGCTGCAGGTTGCCGCCTTGCTGCAGCGCGGCCAAACTGGCAAGTTCGCGCGCATAGGATTCGGCGCTGCCGGGGCCGCCAGCGGCGGCGTCGATGCCATTCACGTGATGCACGCCCGAGCCGTTGACACGGCCGAGCGGCGCAACCACGCCTTCGGCGGCGGATCCGGTCTCCCTCGCGAACTCTTCCTCCACCTCGCTGACATCCTGCGCGCTGAGGTGGCTCTTGCCGGCCAGATAGCCCGTGAGCAACAGCCGGTCGCACAAGGTGTTGATGCGCCGTGGTATGCCCTGGCTGGCGTTGAAAATCGCCTCGAAGGTCGCAGGGTCGAAGCTCGGTTTGTCGGTCGCGCCGGCACACTTCAAACGGTGCTCGATGTAGTGCTGGGTATCTTCGGCATCGAGCGGGCCGATGTGGCAACTGGCGGCGACACGCTGGCGGAACTGCTTCATTTCCGGGCGCTGCAGGATCTCCCGGAACTCGGGCTGGCCGACCAGGAAGCTCTGCAGCAGCGACTGCGTGCCGAGCTGGTAGTTGGACAGCATGCGCAGTTCCTCGACCGCGCGCGCCGACAGGTTCTGCGCCTCGTCGACGATCAACAGGCAGCGCTTGCCGCGACTCGCCTGGCTGATGAGAAACGCTTCTAGCGTGATGAGCAATTCGGACTTGGATACGCCCTTGACATTGAAGCCGAAGGCGGCACCGACCATGCGCAAGGTGTCCTCGGCGTCGAGCTGGGTCGTGACGAGTTGGCCAACGACGACGTTGCTGCGGTTCAGCCGGTCGAGCAGGCCACTGAGAAGCGTCGTCTTGCCAGCGCCGACTTCGCCGGTGATGACGATGAAGCCCTCGTTGCGCATGACGCCGTAGTCGAGGTAGGCCTTGGCGCGTCGATGCTGCTTGGAATCGAAATAAAACGTGTGGTCGGGATTGAGCTGGAACGGCTTGCTGCTCAGTCCGTAAAAGTCTTCGTACATGGTCAGAATGTCAGCCGCACATTGGCGAATACGGCCCTTTCGGTGTAAGGCTGTGTCGCGCTGGAAAACCTGACCAAACGCGCACCGGCAGACACGTTGGTGCGCGCATTCACCATGTCTGACCAGGTCGCGCTGAGCGAGGTCAGTGTCGACTCTTGCGCGTCGAAGATTCCCGACGTTTGCAGCCTTGCCAGCGTCAACCCGGCTGCAGCGGTGGGCGTGAGCCGGTGCGAATAGTCAACGGAGGTGGTGCGCTGGCGCACCCGAGTGCCTTCGATCAAGCTATCGGCTCCGACGAACAGCCGATTGACGCGTGCGCTGTTGCTGAATTGAGAGCGAACGGTCAAGCTACTGCGAATTCCTTGAAGCGCGAAGGAAAGGGTCTGGGTCCGCTGCACTGTCACGCCTGAACCCAGGAAGTCGCCCGTGACCAGTGACTTCGGGTTGATGCCGTTGGCGGCGAGGAAAGCCCTCACAAGAAGATCGCGACGCACTGGGTCGGGTTCGATCGAGGCGAACTGGACGAAAAACAGGCTGTAGGAGTCGCCCAGAATCAGCCGGGTCACCCGGTCGGGGGTGGTCGAAATGTCGCGAGAGTCGCTGAATGCCCACGTCGTGCGCGGGGTGCGGTACGCAAAATCCACCGCATGGGCATTGCCAAAAAAACGCCGCTCATACAACGCGGACAACGAAGTGCGTTGGTTCGGGATCCATCGAACTTGCAACCCCTTGTTGGTATACGAAGTCTTGTCCGGACCGGCAAAATTGTTGGATTCGACGCCCGCGATCAGTGAAAGCGTGACGTGGGCGCCGAAGGCATGGGTGAGCACGGCGCGCACCCGGTCACTTTCGGTTTGGTCTCCGTCGCTGAAGTCGCTAACCAGATGCGTTGCCGTGACTGACCATCCGAACAAACCCGATACGTTGCCGCCGCTCAAGCTCGCAGAAGCGGATGTGGTCGACGAGTTTGACGCATTCGATGCGGAACTAAAACTGCCGCTCTGGTCGAGCCGTACTTCGTACTGAACCTGACCGCCGAGCAGCCCTCGGGCATATGGCGATATGGAGTAGTTCAACACGTCGGCTTGGTTCGAGTTCTCTGTGCTTGAACCGAATGAACGCTTGCCGAACACCGAGATCGGCTGAGGGGCAATGGACGCACGCACATCGACGAAGGCCTTGTTGTCGATGAGTTCCGCCGAAAGCTGGGCGGCGAGCGAGTGGTGCAAATCGTTGGCACCGGTGTCGCGCGTCGCCACGCGTGCGGTCAATGTGTAATCCAGAGAACCTTTGACTCGACCAGCATTGCTATTGACGCGAATTCCTGCGCTGGCCTCGGTGATGGCCTCCGCCTTACGGTCGGTGGTGCCGAGGCGATAGTTGTCGGTGATGGTTTCCTGCAGCGTGACGCTGGGCACGACGGTAAACAGGTTGGTCGAAGCGGAGCCTGTCGCCTCGACGGCCAACGTGGGCGAGGCCGCGAACGCCGCCAGGGAGATCCACGCTGCGCATGGTGCCCCCCCGGCCTTCGAACGGCGGACAACGAATTTCGCGGGCATCGGTTGCGGTCAGGCGGGCTGCTTTTCGGCTTCGGAGCTGCGGCCGTATCCATAGCCGTATCCGCCGTACCCATAGCCATAACCGTACGATCCGTTCGAACCGGTCTGCGCCTGATTGAGCAGCATCAGCCGCACCGGGCAGGAATCGATCGTCGCAAGAGCGCTTTGGACGTCACTTTGTAGCGTCTTTCCGGCCTGCACCACGACGACCACTTGCCCCATGTGCGAAGCCAGTACTCGTGCCTCAGTTGTCAGAAGCAGCGGCGGCGAATCGAAAATCACAATGCGGTCGGAGTAGCGCGTTGCGATGTCGTTCAGCAGATTGCGCATGGCCTCGCTTGCCAGCAATTCAGTGGCCCGAGGGTGCGCCGTACCGCTGGGCAGAAGAGTAAGCTTGTCGATGTTGGTCCGCAAAAGCACGCTCGAAAGCTCGGCGGAATCTTCCAGAACATCGAGCAATCCGCGGCTGGCGGGCAAACCGAGCATCGGCAAGATCGAAGGCCGCGCCACATCGGCGTCGACCAGCATGACGGTGTGATCGAGTTCCGCAGCGATGCTTATGGCCAGGTTGAGCGAGGTGAAACTCTTGCCTTCACCCGCCAAGGCGCTGGTGACCATAATCAGGTTGCCGTGCGTGATAGCCGCGGATCCTTTCCCCATCGCGTTGCGGATCAAGGGTCGTTTGACGACGCGAAACTGGTCGGCAATTCGGGATCGCGGCGCCATTGGAGTCACGATGCCGTTGCGCTCGAGCGCTTCGAAATCAAGGTCGACGCGCTTGGACACTACGTTCGACTTGGGCGGTATTGTCAAAATCGTTTCGACCGACTTGACGACCTCGGACGTCGAGGCCAGCTTGTCCTGAGAAACCGAGGGAGCGAAGGCGCTGTCGTGAATGTCGACGCCAGCCTGACGAAGTTGCTGCAATCGCAGCGCGGCTTGTTCGATCAACGTGCTCATGTCAGCGACCCGCAATCAAGGACATGGCAGTCAGACCCGCCACGAAAATTAGCACCAAACTTCCTGAGGCAGCCCAGAACCTGAACAGATCGACTCTCTGGCGCCGTTCTTCGGTCGCACTTATGACCGCGGAAACCACGCCCAGCAAAGGCAGATCGATTCTGCTTCGAACGTCTGCCGCATGGTGGAAGACCGGGCGCAACTGGCTGGCCGCGAACGCGGTGAACAAGCCCGCCACGACTGCAGCCAGCAGCGCCAGCGGCAGCAACAGAAGTCGATCCGGCGACACAGGCTTGGACGAAACTCGTGGCGGGTCGATCAGGCGGAAATCGGCCATTCCCGAGGCCACGTCAAGATCGCCCGACATGGTCGCGGACTCGCGGCGCCCGACCAGATCCTCATAGTTCTTCTTGTGAATCGCATAGTCGCGATTCAGCCGCGCCGCCTCGGCTTCGAGCTGTGGTGCCGTCTTGATCGCGAGGCGGGCCTGGTTGTAACGGGCACCGTACTCACTCACCCGCGCACGCAGACCGGCGACCTGGACTTCGGACATCGCGACCATCCGATTGAGTTCCTGGTAAGCAAGACTATTCTGGATGTTGGACGAGCCCCCACTCGGTGACGCCAATGCCGTCTTGCGCAACTCAGCAACTTCTTTGCGTTTTTGCTCTTCGAGATCCTTGATGACCCGCTTGGTGCTGAGGACGTCGGGATGCTGGTCGGTAAATCGTTGAAGCAAGCCGTCGAGGCCGCGTTTTTGGGCCTCCAACCGCGCATCGAGCTCGGGGGTGGC
This sequence comes from Burkholderiaceae bacterium, assembly GCA_039925165.1. Classification (GTDB taxonomy): domain Bacteria; phylum Pseudomonadota; class Gammaproteobacteria; order Burkholderiales; family Burkholderiaceae_C; genus JBDSEG01. The sequence continues at coordinate 2,183 of JBDSZM010000119.1, read as the reverse complement.
AACCGTAATCGCCGACTCCTGGAGCAGGCTCTGTGTCGAAAGACTCGCGCCCTGAGTCTTCTCGTTCTGCAGGGCAGCCTTGGCCGCGCTGTACGCGTTCTCGGCCTCGCGCAGTTCGAGTTTGGCAGAGTCGTATGAAGAACTCATTTCGCCAAGCCGTGAGGCCGAATCCTTGCCTTCGCCTTGCTCGAGTTCGATGTTGCGGAGCCGAAACTCCTTAAGTCGGGCCTCAGCCTCCTCGAGTTTCGCTTGATAGCTCTTGATTTGCTCGCTCAGGAAGACCTTGGCCGAGTCGGTGTCCTTCCGGCTCGCGCCCAAACTCGACTCGACAAATATCGACACGAGCGACTGAACGGCACGCTTGGCCTTGTCCGGATTCGAGTTGGCATACGACAACACATACAGGTTGTCGCGGCCGGCGCTCTTGATCTGCAGCGTCTTCATCAACCCTTCGACATTCGCCTCTTGCTGCGCCTTCGACGGATTGGCCAGGTCGAGATCGGCCATGCGCACCAGCTTCTCCACGTTCGGCCGGCTAATGAGGGTACGGCTGAGCATGCCGACCTGCTGGTTGATGTCGGGCTGGACAGCCAACCCCGACATCAGCGGCTTCAAGATTGACTGTGTGTCCACATAAATCCGCGCACTGGCTTCATACTGGTCGGGAATACGATAGATGATCAAGACACCTATCGCCGCCACGACCCATGCAACGGCAACGCCTTGCCATCGGTATTTCCACATCGCCTTGCCAACGGCGGCTATCTGGCCCAACACTTCGTACATCGGCTCGATCTTTGGTATGAGTGGGGTCTAGCGACAACGAAGTTCGCAACTCGCAGATGCGACGTCAGGCCGCTGATGCGTTGCCTGGATCAGAAAAAGCTCTGCGGGATGATCAGGATGTCGCCCGGACGGACCTCGACATTCGCCGAAATATCGCCGCGCTTGATGAGGTCTTTGAGACGGACTGAATACTGTTTGTTACCTTCCGAGGCACGCAGGATGGTTGCGCTGTTGCCCGCCGCGAAATCGGTCAGTCCGCCCACGGCAATCATCACGTCGAGCACCGTCATCTTCTGCTTGTAGGGAAGGAACTGGGGTCGCGCCGCCTCGCCGACCACGCGCACCTGTTCGCTGTACGGGCCGACGAAGCCGGTCACAATCACCGTCACAACGGGGTCTCGAATGTACTTCTCAAGCCTCTTCTCGATGTCGCGCGCGAGTTCAATCGGGTTCTTTCCTTGTGCCGGAAGCTCATCGACCAGCGGCGCGGAAATTTTGCCGTCCGGGCGGACCGGAACGGACATCGACAGCTCGGGATTGCGGGAGACGATGATGTTGACCGAATCTCCCGCGCCGATGATGTACGAATAATCCTGAATGTCTGCGAGCGCCGGTGCGGGTGGGTGCTGCGCGCCGTACTGCGCGCAACCGCCCAGCACTGCCAACATCAACCCGATCAAAATGCCTGAAAGCGCACGGCCGCGGTCGTATGAGCGAATTTGCACTGCTAACCCCTTCCCTGTCGAGTAATGATAAAAGCCACTGAATGGCAACTTCCGACGGCGACCGCGCGGTGCCCGCCACCAGGCAATTCAGGGTTTTTTGTCCCATCAGCCGAGGCGCGATGCTAGTGCGATTTCTTGCGGATGCGCAACGCTCAAATGGATGGATGGGCGATCTGCGACACGTCGGCGCGAGCAGATCCGGTCAAATTCCTCGGGGCGGAGTCATTTGTCCCAGCGCCGTCGCCTTGAGTCCGTTCCCAGATCCGCCCCAACCGTCCCAGAAGGTGGCTGAGATTGTTACGATTCCAGTTCAAGGCGTGCCGCTCTCCATGTGTTACCTCAATCGACCCTATGAATACAGTATTTTCATATCGCGAAGCCTTTTCGAGAAATATCGGCTGGGTTACTGCAAACGAGCAGGAAGTGCTTCGAACTAAGCGAGTCGCGATCGCCGGTCTGGGCGGAGTTGGCGGGAGTCACTTGATGACGCTCGCGCGGTTGGGCATCGGCGCTTTCCATATCGCCGACTTCGACACTTTCGATACTGCCAATTTCAATCGGCAGGCGGGCGCCACCGTCAGCACCCTGGGGAAGCCCAAGGTGCAGGTGCTTTCGGAGATGGCAAGGGACGTGAACCCGGAGCTTGACATTCGTCTCTTCCCTGACGGTATC